>DATAAL010000569.1:0-6243 GCA_036260145.1 Longimicrobiaceae bacterium
GAGGTTGAAGCCGGCGAACTCCGCCGCCCCGGGCCGGAGGGCGCGCAGGTACGTATCGGGCGGCTCGCCGCCGCGCAGGAAGGCGCCCACCAGATGCCCGCGCGAGGGGGCCCCGGCGGAGGCCGGCACCCGGTCGCGGTAGTTGGTCACCGCGGCGAAGCGCCCCCCGCGGGTGATCCCCATCCACGTCCCCCCGCCGCGCAGGTCGCGCCCGGCGAGCACCTCCGGCGCCTCCTCCCACCATCCGGCGGGGGCGGTGGGGCGCTCGTAGAACTCGTCGCGGTTGGCGGCAACCACCAGGGGGTACTCCGGGTGCACCCGATGGGCGAGGAGGATCAGGCACATCGTCGGGTTCGGTAAGGGTGCGGCCGTCGCAGTCCGCCGGGATGGATACCCCGAACGGGGCCCGGGGGTCGGGGTATGCAGGGGTTCATACCGTGGGGGAGGCAGGCTCCGCGTGGCGGCTGCACGCGGTTTGCAGCAGCGACAGGTGTTCCCGGACCCGCTCCGCGGCGCGCCACCCCGACCCAGGCCGGTAGCCCGATGCCATCGCTGATCCCCGGTCCGCCCTACCCCTTCCGCATCCGCCGCTCCGAGATCAGCGGGCGCGGCGCCTTCGCCACGCAGTGCATCCCCGCGGGGACGCGGATCATCGAGTACAAGGGAGAGCGGATCTCCAGCGCCGAGGCGGACCGCCGCTATCCGGACGATCCGCGCCGCCCGCACCACACCTTCCTCTTCGCCATCGACGACGAGGTGGTGGTGGACGCCGCCTTCCGGGGGAACGCGGCGCGCTGGATCAACCACTCGTGCGACCCCAACTGCGACGCGGTGATCGAGGACGGGCGGATCTTCATCGAGGCGGTGCGGGACATCGAGCCGGGGGAGGAGCTGACCTACGACTACAACTTCATCCTGGAGGAGCGGCACACCCCGGCCCTCAGGCGGCGCTATCCCTGCTACTGCGGCTCGGAGAAGTGCCGGGGGACGATCCTGGCGAAGAAGCGGTGAGGCGCCGTACCCCCTGCTAGTCTTGTGTTTACGCCACGGACCCCACACATTGTGTGGGTCCGCTCCACCGCTGCCCGTCTGTTCCCATCGTCCGGCACCCCCCTCCCATCTCGGTCCAGAGGCATCCATGCACAACGAAGCGCTCGTCCATCCCAAGGAGAAGCTCTACTTCTCCGTCTGTCTCGGCATCAGCGTCTTGGTCTACCTGGTGCTGGTCGTATCCATCATCGGAATCCTCTACATCCTTTTCGGGGCGCTGATAGGGCTCCTGGTGCACGGCCTCTTCGTGGGCAGCCTACGCGGGAACGGGATCAAGGTCTCCGCCCAGCAGTTCCCGGACGTGCACCAGATCACCCAGAAGCTCTCCCGGGAAATGGGGATGACGCAGGCCCCGGACGTTTACATCCTCCAGGCCGGAGGCGCGCTGAACGCCTTCGCGACCCGCTTCCTGGGCCGCGACTTCGTGGTACTCTACTCCGACGTGGTCGAGCTGGCCCGCGCGCAGGGGGAGGACGCGCTCGCCTTCGTGATCTGCCACGAGCTGGCGCACCACTACCGGAAGCACACCTCCCGCCGGCTGCTCTTGCTCCCCGCGATGTGGTTCCCCCTCCTGGGCTCCGCCTACTCGCGGGCGTGCGAGTACACCTGCGACGCCTTCGGGGCGCACTACTGCGGGAAGGGCGCGCTGGACGGGCTGCTCGTGCTGGCGGCGGGGAAGGAGCTCTACCGGGAGGTGAACGTGGAGGCGTTCGCGAACCAGTCGTACAGCGAGGAGGGCTTCTTCGTCTGGCTCTCGGAGAAGCTCACCACCCATCCGCACCTGCCGAAGCGCGTCGCGGCGGTCGCGTCCAGGCTCCGGAAGGTCCAGGTCGGCGCCATTGCTCCGGCGCCGGCCGGCCACCCCACGCCGGCTGTGTAGCTGGGATCCATAGGGAGAGGGGCACCCACCGGTGCCCCTCTCCCCAGGCGGCCTCCGGACGACTCCCGTGCCCGACTTTAGCTCCGAAGAGCAGTGGCGGGGCTCGTACTACGAGCTGGCCGTGGAGCTCTCGCCTCCTGACGACGCGTGCCTCCGGCGCGCGCTGGAGGTGCTCTGGAGCGATCCCCACCTCGAGGGGCCCTGGAGCGGGCGCGCCGAGGTGGGGCGCGCCCCGGTCGCGCGGCCGGTCCTCGCCGGAGACCCCCTCCCCCTGTACGGCAGACTCACCCTCCCGCACGGGGAGCGCGTCGGGTGCCTGAGCTGGACCGTGCGCGAGGAGGAGGGCTCCGACTGGCTGGACCTGTGTGTCCCCACCGGGATGCTGGTCTCCCTCGGGCTCCGCCACCCGCTGAATCTCGGGTCCGATCCGCTGCTCCTCCAGCTCGACGCCCTCTTCCTCCGGGTCGCCGAGCGGCTCCACGCGGCCGTCCCCTTCGACCTCGCCCTGGTGGGGGAGGAGGTCTCGGGTCAGGTCTCCGCGGCCTGGCTCACCCCCGCGTGGCTGGAGCGGTACGGCGGCTGCCTGCTCTCCGCCTCTCTCTGGGAGCGGCTCGCCCCCCGGGTTCCCGCCCGGCAGCTCGGGTCGGGGCTGCGCTGGGTCCCCTTCGCCCGCTCTTCCTAGAACACGCACCCGGTGCGCGCCGGGACCACGAGCGTCACGCCGCCCCCCTCCCGCCGCGCGGGCGCGCAGAGACCGAGGGCGTCATCGCCGATCTCGAGCGCGGGGAGGCGGATCTCGGCGGGCGTGGTGTCGTTGTTGAGGGCCACCACGCTGCGGCCGCGCCGGTAAACCCAGCTCTGCTCCCCCACGTGCAGGTTCTCGGTGTCGGCGCCGCGCAGGTCGCTCCGCCCGGCGCGCAGCCGCAGCAGCTTCCGCACGTGCTCGAACACCGCCTGCTCGTCCGCGGTGCGGCCCGAGGCCTCGAAGGCGTTGCGCGGGTCGCGCGGCCACCCGCCCGGGAAGTCGCGGCGGTTGTCGGGGTCGCCGCCACCGGGCATGGCGATCTCGTCACCGTAGTAGATGAGCGGCGTCCCGCGCGCGGTGAGCAGGAAGGTGTGCGCGAGCTTCAGCCCCTCCACCGTGGCCCCGCGCTCGTTCATGAAGCGGGCCACGTCGTGCAGCCCCAGGAAGGTGACCAGCGAGGTGGGGCGCAGGTAGAGGCGGTCGTGCGAGAGCATCTGCGCCACCTCGCGCAGCGGCCGCCCCTGCCCGAAGGCGTTGCGCAGGGTGAAGTAGAGCGGGAAGTCGAAGAGCGCGTCTACCCGGTCGTCGATCCCGTCGAACTGCACCCTCCCTCCCTCGAAGAAGGCGATCATCGTGGGGTCGCCGTCGAACACCTCGCCCACCACCCGTAGCGTCGGGTACTGGCGCCGGATGGCGTCCATCCAGTCGCGCCAGAAGGGGCGGGGCACGTAGGGCCAGGTGTCCTGCCGGATCCCGTCGATCCCGGTCATCCCCACCCACCAGAGGGTGTTCTGGATGAGGTAACGGGCCACCTCGGGGTCGTCCTGGTTCAGGTCCGGGAGGATGTTGATGAACCACCCGTCCAGCACCGGCCTGCGGACCTCCGGCGGAGAGTACGGGTCCGCCAGCGTCCAGGTCTGCCAGTTGTTGGCGAGGTGGCGCTCGGCGGTCCCGTTGTACCAGGTGGGGGTGGGGGAGTCGGTCACCCAGGGGTGGTACGCGCTGGTGTGGTTGGCCACCATGTCCAAGATGATCTTGATGCCGTGCGCGTGGGCCTCGTCCACCAGCCGGCGCAGCTCGGCCATGTCGCCGAAGTGCTCGTCCACCGCGTAGTAGTCGATGGCGTGGTAGCCGTGGTACGCGGTGGTCGGCTTCCCGTCGTACACCTCCCGGGTGTCCAGCTGGTTGGTGTTGTCGTAGATGGGGTTCATCCAGATGGCGGTGACGCCCAGCTCCTTCAGGTAGGGCAGCCGCTGACGGACGCCCGCCAGGTCTCCGCCGTGGTAGCGGCGCCCCTCGCTCCGGTCGATCAGCCCGCGCGACACGGCCGGCTCGTCGTTGGCCGGGTTGCCGTTGGCGAAGCGGTCGGGCATCAGCAGGTAGATGACGTCGTCCGGGCCGAAACCCTGGAAGCGGCCGGCGCTCGGGAGCGGCGCGGAGACGCTGAACGGCACCCGCGCCCTCCCCGCCGGGGTGCGCAGCGTGAGCGGGTACGCCCCGGGCGCGGTGCGGCTGGGGATGGTGACGTCCACGAAGGCGTAGGTGCCGGCCGGGTTGACCCGCGGGGCGGAGCAGCTCAGGCGCGGGCACTCCACGCGCGCGCCGGCCAGGTTGCGCCCCCGCACCAGGAGGCGGACCGGGTTGATGGAGTGGTCGGCCCACCAGTTCGCCGGCTCGACCCTGGCGACCGTGGGCGCCTGGGCGGCGCCCGCGCCCGCGGCGAGGCAGCAGGTGGCCAGGGCGAATGGGACGCTGAGCTTCATGGATCTCCTCTGGGGTCTGGTTCGGCGGCCCGCCCGGGTGGATGAGGGCCCCCGGGAATCCCGGAAATATGGTCGGCGGACGGGTTCCGGGAAACACCCGCCTCGGGCACACCTTGCGGAATCCTCCGCGATCCGTTAACTTTCTGGCTCGGCAAGCGACTTCCGCAGATCGGAGCCAGTGTGCGTCAGGACCTGGACCTTGCGTCCCGGTCCTTTTTGTTGCCTGCCGGTCCCAGGTGCGGGGGGGGAGAGCCCCGCAGGTCATGCACGCAGTCGGCTGGTACGGAACTACCGCACCTCGACGGCAAAACACCCAAGGAGTACGGTATGCGTACCATCGGAACCGTGAAGTGGTTCAACGACGAGAAGGGCTACGGGTTCATCACGCCGGCCAACGGAGAGAAGGACTGCTTCGTCCATCACTCCGCCATCCAGGGGAGCGGCTTCAAGTCGCTCAAGGAGGGGGAGCAGGTGGAGTTCGACGTGGTCCAGGGGACCAAGGGCCCCGCGGCCGAGAACGTCGCCCGCGTCGGCTGAGCCGAGCCCCGCAAGGGGAAACCAGGAGCCCTCTCGGCCACAGGCCGGGAGGGCTCTCTGTTTCCCCCTCACCCCGGCGCTCCGCGCCCGAGGGGGATACCCCCAAGCCCGTATCTCTGGTTACTGTAACCCCACCACCCTCGCCGCCACCGGGGCCAGCGCAGGAAGCCCGTTCTCCGGCCGGTCCAGATAGAAGTACGCGCAGCTCGACCAGTCGTCCCTGCGCTCGAACCTCCCGTCCCGGGTGACGTCCATCTCCACCAGCCCCTCCCCGGTCCGGTAGAGGCGGCGCCCCGTCCGGACGATCCCGCCCCGGCTGTGGTCCGCCAGGTAGCCGATCTGCTGGATGGTCACCCGCACCTCGCGCTGGAAGTAGACCGGGTCGGGGATGTGGTAGCGGTAGAACGTCCACTGCATCGCCCCCTCGTCCGCCACCGGCGATCCCTGGTAGAGATGCGCGTACCGGCCCTGCCCCCACGCGGTGCCCACGTAGTCCTCCGCCCCCGTCCCGGCGAGCGTCGGCAGCTCGGTGTCGCCGTCCAGGTAGATCTTCACCTCGCCCTCGCCCCACCAGGTGTTGAAGTACTCGGCCTGGTTGACGATGACGCCAAGGTTGGTGCCCAGGTAGCGCCCCTTCCCGCGGACGCGCGGCAGGATCTCGTAGTCCTGCTTGAGCCGGGTGGGGTTCTCGCGCCGCCAGTGCGCGTGGAGGTAGAGCATCCCGGCGGGGTGCCGGTCGCCCAGGGTGTAGTCGACGTCGTAGAACAGCTCGGGGATGTCCTGATCGCTCTCGTTGGTCAGCACGATCCGCATCCCGGTGCGGAAGGGCATGGGGACCACGGAGTTGAAGCTCCGCCCCTCGGGGTTGGAGAAGAGCGCCGACTCGAAGGCGACCATCCGCCCCAGCCCCTGCCCGAAGAAGTCTCCCAGCGGCGCGCTCACCGCGGGCGTCCGGGCCCCGTCCCAGTAGATGTCGAGGCGCAGGCTGCGCAGCATGCGGGGGCTGCGGTCCCAGAAGGTCATCCAGATGCGGCGCACCGTCCCGCTGGTGCCCGTCGCCTCGGCGAGGACCACGCTCCGGCCCGCCGGGACGGGGAGGGTGGGCGCGCCCTTGCGTCCCCCGAGGGCGGCCGCCGCTCGGCCCTTCTCCCCCCGGGGGTTCTCCGGGCTGGCCCAGCGGGTCACCATCCCCTCGGGGAGCTCGTACAGGACCTGGGCGGGTGCGGACCGCGCGCCCAGGACCAGGGCGGCCGCGGTGAGCAGGCCGC
>DATAAL010000570.1:0-6503 GCA_036260145.1 Longimicrobiaceae bacterium
CGCGCCCTGCCTCCTGCAGGAGCCGGAGGATGCGCACCATGGCGTCGTCGTTGTAGGTGGCCGCGTCGTGATATGCGCCGGCCAGCGGGTACACCTGCGGCCAGCACCCGTTGGGGAACTGCGCCGCCAGGGTGTAACCCAGCCCCCGGAGGAACGAGGCCCGGTAGCGCTCGTCGCCGCGCGCCCGGGTGACTCCGGCCAGGAAGCGGAGCTGCGAGGTGGTGGCGCCGTTGTCGAAGGTGCCGATCCAGCTCCAGTTCCCCTCGCTCGCCCAGCTCTCGCCGGGGCGGCGTGCCCGGGTGAACTCCATCCGCTTGGACCACCCCCCCGCCGGGGTCTGGAAGGAGACGATGGCGTCAGCGATCCGGCGCGCCTCCTCCCCCCGGAACCACCCCGCGGTCATGCGCGGCTCCACCCCGAACCCGTCCGCGTGCGGCGCCGGGGTGGGCCGCTCCAGCCCCGCGGCCCGCAGCTCCTCCGCCATCACCCGGCGGTCGACCTCCGCCTGCCGGCGGGAGGCGGCCAGGTAACGCTCCCACGCCTCCCGCTCCTCGGGGGGGAGGGCCGAGATGCGCGCGGGGGCCAGGAGCCCGGGCTCCGCGGGGGGAGCGAAGCGCGCGGTGGTCACCGCCCGTCCCCCCGGGCTCAGGCGCTCGGCCAGGCCGATCCCCAGCTCGCGGATCCCCTCCACCACCGCCGCCGCCATGACCTCGGCGCCGAACGGGGAGAAGTGCGTGTTGTCGTCCAGCCCCTGTGGGTAGTTGGGGTACTCCCCCGGCTTCAGGTGCAGGAAGAGCGAGCGGGAGCCCTCCACCCCGAAGCGCCGGAGGATCGCCTCGCTGCGGCGGTGCATGTCCAGCAGCGGGACCCGGTGCTCCGCGGCCACCGCCCGCACGAGGTCCGGGTACTCGCCGTGCGAGTCCTGGAAGGTGCCGCTCGCGTCGAAGCGGCGCCGCATCACCGGGGTGAGCAGCACGGGGTGGGCCCCCTTCGCCCGCGCCTCCCGGACGAAGCGGACCAGGTTCCGGCGGTAGTCCTCGGGCGGGGTGTAGCGGTCCACCCTGTCCCGGGAGGCGTCGTTGTGGCCGAACTGGACAAAGACGTAGTCGCCCGGCTTCAGCCGGTCCACCACCGCCTGCCAGCGCCCCTCCTCGAGGAAGGTGCGCGTGCTGCGGCCGTTGCGGGCGTGGTTCTCCACGCGCACCCGGTCGATATCGAAGTACTGCTGCAGCGCCTCGCCCCAGCCGGTCTCCGGGCGCCGCTCGGCGAGCTTCTGCGCGAGGGTGGAGTCGCCCGTCAGGTAGAGCGTGGCGGGCCCGCTCCGGAGGGCGAACCCGGTGAGCAGGAGGAGGAGCGGGAGGACGCGCAGGAATCGCATGGTGCTTCAGTCAGGAGGTTCGGACAGGACCGCGGGTCTGCGGGCCGGGTCGCCGGAAGAGGGGGCAGACGGGTCCGCGCGGGGCCCGATCCGGAAGAACTCGAAGTCGGCGTGCCCGCCGGCCGGGGACCCCGCCGGCCGGAGCGCGAAGAGTCCGACCCGGGCGCCGATCCAGCGCCCCGGACGCGCGGGGAAGGGGGGGCCCACCGGCTGGAAGCGCCGCCCGTCCAGGCTGTACCAGAAGCGGCAGAGCGCCTGGTGTCCCTCAGGGTTCTCCACGGTCACCCGCAGGTACAGCTCCGGGCTCGATACGGGGATCCGCTGAGAGACCGTCTCGGGCGCGCCCTGGGGGGCGTCCACGGCGCGGGCCTGCACCAGCTCCACCCCGCCCGCGGTGCGCTCCACCCCCAGCCAGGCGTAGTCCATCCCCGTCACCACCAGCCCCGCCCGCTCCCCGGCCGCCGCCCCGGCGAAGGAGATGCGCGTGGTGGCCTGGAACTCCGGCGCCGGGAGCATCTGCAGGAGGAGGTTGGGGACCGGCCACAGGTTGGCGGCGCCGTGGGGCATCGGCTGCGCGCGCAGGCGGAGCCACCCCCTTCGATCGGCGAGCGAGAACCAGCTCTCCCGGTAGTGGGCGGCCCACTGCCACTGCAGCCCCGGCCGGGCGTCCTCGAACTCGTCGGTGGTCTGCGGGACCACGGGCGAGTGCGTGGCGCCCACGTCCGGCATCCGGTACTCCAGCACCGGCTCCCCCGTGCCGTCACCGTCGGGGTCGTGCCCCATCACCGGCCAGTCGTCCTTCCACGCCACCGGCTGCAGGTGCACGATCCGCCCGTACGCCTCGCGGTCCTGGAAGTGGACGAACCACCCCTCGCCGTTCTCCAGCTCCACGTACCCGCCCTGGTGCGGGCCGTTGACCGGGGTGCTCCCCCGGGCCAGGACGATCCGGTCCTCGTAGGGGCCGTACACGCTCCGGGAGCGGAGCACCGTCTGCCACCCGGTGGGGACGCCCCCGGCGGGCGCGAAGATGTAGTACCAGCCGTTGCGCTTGTAGAGCTTGGGCCCCTCCAGGGTGGGGTGCTCCACGGAGTCCCCGAACACCAGCCTCCCCTCGTCCAGGAGCCGGGTCCCGTCCGGGCTCATCCGGTTCACGTGCAGGACGTGCTTGATCCCCGACCGGCTCCGGGCGAAGGCGTGTACCAGGTAGGCGTTCCCGTCGTCGTCCCAGAGGGGGGCGGGGTCGATCCACCCCTTCGCCTCCCTGACCAGCACCGGCGGCTCCCAGCGGTCCCGGATGTCCCGGGTCTTCACCATGTAGATCCCGCGGTCGGGATCGCCGTAGAAGATCCAGAACCACCCGTCGTGGTAGCGGAGCGAGGGCGCCCACACCCCGTTCCCGTGCTGCGGGGTGTCGAACGCCGGGTCCGGGAAGCGGTCGATGGCGTGGTTGACGATCGTCCAGTGCACCAGGTCCCGGGAGTGCAGGATGGGGAGCGCCGGGAAGGCGTTGAAGCTGGAGGACGTCATGTAGAAGTCGTCGCCCACGCGGATCACGTCCGGGTCCGAGTAGTCAGCGAAGACGATGGGGTTCCGATACCGCCCGTTCCCCGCGTCGGGGCTCCACGCCGGGGGCGGCTCCGCTCCGGACGACGGCGCCACGCGCGACGGAGCCGGGACGCAGGCAACCGGGAGCACGGCGGCCAGCAGGAGACCGGAAACCTGGATCTTCACCATTCGACGGGTTTCACCCTGAAGCGGGGCACATGCACGGAGCGATGGCGGTCGGGCGAACGGGGCGCCCCAATTTGTTCTCGATAAGAACAAAAAGCAAGAGGAAGGTATCCTCCCGGCGGCCCGGACGCAGCCTCACCCCACCGCTCCTGTGGGCACTTTGTTACATCATCTTGACAGTCTATTGACACTTCCTCCCCGATCCGGTACTTTGCTGATGGGGACGGACCCGGCGCGGCGGACGTGGGGGTCCTCGCAGTCCGATCACACAGCTTCCGTGGAGGGTGTCATGCGCGTCGGCGACGTATCGGTCCAGCTGGTCCCGGTGGGCGGCGGGGAGATGATCGAGGGGACGGACGGCCGCGTCCTGGCCCGCCCGGGGCAGGTGTACGCCATCCGGATCACCAACCACTCCGACCGGCGGGCAGTGGCCAAGGTCGACCTGGACGGCACCCCGGTCACCGAGGGCGGGCTGGTGCTGGGGGCCGGCGAGATCCTGGAGCTGGAGCGGCCGGTGACGGAGGGGGAGCACGGGCGCTTCACCGTCTTCCCGGAGGGGACGGAGTCGGTGTTCGGCGACTCCGGCGGGCGCGACAACCCCGACCTGGGGCTGGTGGAGGTGGAGTACCGTCGGGAGCTGCCGCCCGAGCCCCCGGTGCTCTACGACGTGCTCCCGGCGGCGGGGATCCCCTCCCCTCCACCACCCCCGGCCCCGAGGGCCGCAGCCCCGGCCCCGATCCCCCGCTTCGATGCCGCGCCGGCCTCTCTCGGGGCGCCGATTCCGGAGAGCGACGTCCAGGGAGCGGCGGGAACCGGGTTGACCGGGCGCTCGCAGCAGACCTTCCGGACGGTGGAGGTGGGCCCGCTGGAGCGGGAGGCCACCCGGGTGCGGCTGCGCATCGTGATCGGACGGACGGAGGCGTTCGACCGGCCGCGCCCCCTCCCGGGCACGCGGGCGAACCCCGTCCCCCCGCGCCCCGCTCCCCGCCCGTGAGGAGGTGGCCACGTGGATGAGCGCAGTGGGGACGTCGGGCTCGCCGCCGTGGAGGCGGCGCTCGCCCGGCTCTTCCCCGGGGGCGCGCCCGCCCTGCGGGTGGAGGAGGTGGTGGAGCAGGCGGGGCTCCTCCTCCGCCTCCTGGGTGTCGCCCCGGAGGTGTGGGAGGAACGGCTCTCCGTCCGCACGGTGCGGTACTACCGGAGCAAGGGGATCGTCTCCGCCCCGGCGGGGGACGGCCCCAACGCGCGCTACGGGCGCCGGCACGTCCTGGAGGCGGCGGCGGCGCGGCTGGCGGGGCACCTCCACCATCTGAGCCTGGCGGACGCGGCGGAGCGGATCGCCGCGCTGGACGACGCCGGCCTGGGGGCCCTGCTGGGGGAGCTGGTGACCAAGGAGCGGGAGGACCATCTCCCCCGTCCGCTCCCGGGGTCGGGGGTCGCGCCCTCGGCGCGGGACGACACCGGCGGGAAAGACGGCAACCCGGGAGTGGAGGCCACGCCGGGGGTCGCGCTGCGGCTCCCCCACGGCGCCCTCCTGGTACTCCCCTACGGCCACCCGGCGCTGCGGGGCGCCTCTCCGGAGCGGGTGGGGAGGGCGGTGGCGGTTGCGCTGGAGGGAGCCGGGGAGTAGCGCGCCACGCCTACGCGACGTCCTGCATCTTCCAGTAGATGGGGAGCTCCGCCCGCACGCGCACCGACCGCCCCCCGAGCCGCGCGGGGCGGAACCGCAGCTTCCTCACCCCCTGGAGAGTCGCCTCCCCGAACTTGGGGTGGGAGGTGCGGACCAGGAGGATGGTGCTGGGATCGACCCGCCCGTCCGTACCGATCACGAAGCGGACCACCGCCTCGCCCTCGATCCTCCGGACCATCAGGGAGAACGGGTAGAGCCTCTGCCAGACCCACCTCATCTCCCCTCGGTTCCGGAGCACCGGAAGCTCCGCGACCAGGGAGATGTCGACCGGCTCGTTGGCCAGTGCTCGTCGCACGCTCTCTCCCCCGGTGGCGAGCCGGACCGGCGCACCGGCTCCGGCCGGGACGAAGGAGCCGGCGACCCCCTCGTCCGGCCGCACCTCCGGCAGCCCGCCCGGGATCTCCTGCGGCGCGGTGAGCTCCCCGATGGCCCGTCCGACGACCGGCGGGCGGAGCGCTGTCGGGCCCTCCGGGAGAGGCGGGTCGGGGGAGGAGGAGGCGCCGGGCTCCCCTGCGGGGGAGACGGGGGTCTCCTGTACCTGCAGGAGATCCAGGAACGTGATGGTGGCGTCTCGTGGAGCAGGGGGCGCCTCGGTCCAGCTCCGGAGCGGGACGTGCGCCACGCCCACCAGCACGAGCACGTGCAGCCCCAGTGACAGGAGCAGGGTGTCCCGGCGGCACCACTGCGGGTGCGCGCGCCTCTCGCCCGCGAATATTTCAAACATCGCCGCTTCCTCCTCCACAGCGATCATGGAGTGCGTGGGGACAGGTCCTCCGCACGCACTTCCCATTCCACGAAACACCTGTAGGAGCAGAATTTGCGCAGGCTTGAGCCTGCTCCGCGCGGCGGGCCTCAGCGCACGGGGCGGGGGGTCACTGCAGCCGGTGCGGATCCTTCTCCGCACCACGCCAGCACCTCCGCGAAGCGACGCTCCTCCAGCGCGCCGTAGAGCGGGTGCCTGGACAGCTTCGCCCGGGTGAGCGCCGGGCTGCTCAGCCCGCAGAGGAAGCGCGCCTGCTGCCGCGGGTGCCCCAGCGCCTCCCGGTTCTCCGCCACCAGGCGGCGAAACGCGGCACCGTCGAGCGACTCCCCGATCGGGGTGCGCTCCGGGAGCGCGGGGAAGCGGGTCGGCCGTCCGGTCTCGCACCAGGTGCAGTGCCCGCACGGCTCCTCGCGTGCCTCCCCGAAGTACGCCAGCAGGAAGCGGGTCTGGCAGCCGTCGTGCTCCACCAGCGCCGCCACCTGCCCCACCCGCGCCACCTCCGCTGCCTCCCGGCGGGCGAAGCGCGCCTCCAGCTCGTCAGCCAGCGCCTCCGGGTCCGCGTTGTCCACCCGGCGGGTGTAGCGCTGCCGGGCGTCGGTGACCTGCACCTCCGCCAGCCCCTCCTGCTCGAAGTAGTCCACCATCCGCACGATGCGCTCGCGCGGCTCCCCCAGCGCCGCCCCCACCGCCGCGGGATCCAGCGTGTACCACTCCCTTCCCTTCTTTGCGCTGGCGAACACCTGCCGCACGAACTCGGTGCGGTCCGGAGGGAAGCGGCCGGCGATCTCCTCCACCGGGCGCGCCGGCTTCACCTTGTACCCCGCGTAGAACGGCGTCCCCTGGCGGACCCCGACGCCGAGAAGTGGCGGCAGGCCATAGACGACGCCGCGGCCGACGCCGATGAAGAGGCTCCCGAGGGCGTGGTCGTGGAGCACAAGGGCCTG
>DATAAL010000571.1:0-3976 GCA_036260145.1 Longimicrobiaceae bacterium
CGCCATCAGGTTCCCGGTCAGGATCACCATGGGGGCGAAGGAGGAGCGGCTCCGCCTCCCGGCCATCATCTCCGACGCGACGCCCGGGTCGATGTGGCGGTGCGAGGAGGAGTGGGTCATCACGTACACCGCCTCGCCACACCCGTCGGCGATCCCGGGGGTCAGTCGGTCCCAGGGCACCCCCACGCTGGGGTACCCCGGCCGCTCTTCTGGGCAAGCGAATTGCGGGCGGGTATATTCGCGCTTCTTTCCACAACCGACAGCCAGACCAGAACGGACGGACGGATTCATGGCCTCTTTCGAAGACTTCGGGCTCCGGGAGCCCCTTCTCACCGCCCTCGAGGACGCGGACATCGAGTACCCCACCGCGCTGCAGGAGGCGGTGATCCCCGTCCTGCGGCGCGAGGGGAACCTGGTGGCGCGGGCCAGCTCGGGCTCGGGGAAGACGCTGGCGTACGCCCTGGGGGTACTGGACCGTCTGCACCCCCGGAAGGCGGCCGGCGAGGACGAGGAGGATGACGCGGACGAGGCCGGGGAGGAGGACGCGGCGCCCGGCATCCGGATGCTGGTGCTGGTCCCCACCGCCGAGACGGCGGAGCGGATCGCCCTCACCCTGGTGCCGTACGCCCAGGCGGTGGAGCTGGGGGTCTCGGTGGCCGGGGGGAGCTGGGGCACCTCTCCGTCGCAGGTCGAGGTGCTGGTGGGCGCCCCGGCGGACGTGCTGGACGCGGTGCGCGGCTCCGCCGTGAAGCTCGACACCCTGGAGGCGGTGGCGGTGGACGGCGCCTCCGAGATCCTGGAGCTGGGCGGGTGGGAGGCGGTGGAGACGCTCCTGGACCACGCCCCCCGCGACGCGCAGCGGGTGGTGGTCTCCTCCGCCTTCCCCAGCGAGGTGGAGGACCTGGTGGACCGCCGCGTCAAACGCGCGCTCCGCTACCCCCCGCAGCCCGCCGTCCCCGAAGAGGAGCCCGCGGCCGAGGGGAGCATCGCCTACGCTCTGGTTCCCGAGGGGCAGAAGGTCGATGCGCTGGCCCGGCTCCTGGCCGAGCCGCGCGGCGGAGAGGTGCCCCCCATCCTCTTCTGCCGCACCGACGAGCGCGCGGCGGAGCTGGCCGAGGCGCTGACGCTCCGCGGCTTCCTGGTGGGCGACGCGGACGATACGGACGCGGACGTGGCCGTGGTCACCGCTGGCACCACCCGCGAGGACCTGACGGTCGAGGGCAGGGCAGATCTCGGACGCACCGTCAGCTACGACGTCCCCGGTGATGAGCGCGCCCTCGCCGCCCGGCACGGCGGCGACGCCGACGCCCTGGTCTTCCTGGAGCCACGCGAGCTGGCACACTTCCGGGAGATCGCCCGGCGCGCGCGCCTGCGCCCCGTCGCGCAGAACCTCCCGGCGGCGGGCGGCCCCATCGCCACCGACCTGGCCGCCTTCCGGGGGGAGCTCGGCCGGGCGCTGCGCGAGGAGGACCTGAGCGCGCAGATGCTGGTGCTGGAGCCGCTCTTCGACGAGTTCAGCCCGGTGGAGGTGGCCGCCGCCGCCGCGGCCCTCCTCCGGCGCCGCCGTTCCGCCGCCCCCGTGGAGGCGCCGACGCTCCGCGCCGAGCTCCCGTCGCGCGCCCAGGCGACCGACGCGCCCTCCACCGCCCCCGCCCCGGCCACGTGGGCCCGGCTCTACGTGGGCGTCGGCTCGCGCGACGGGATCCGTCCGGGAGACCTGGTGGGGGCCATTGCCGGGGAGGCCGACATCCCCGGGAGCCGGGTGGGGAAGATCGAGATCCGCGACACCTTCTCGATCGTGGAGGTGCAGGCGGACGTCGCCGACCGGGTGATCCGGGCTGTCAACGGGACCACCCTCAAGGGGCGCAGCGTGCGGGTGGACTACGACCGCGGCGCCGACCGTCCCCGGAAGCCGGCCGGCCCGCCACGGGGCGGGCCGCGCGGCGGCGGAGAGGGACGGGGGGGGCCCCGCACGGGGGCGGACGGCCCTGGCGGACGCCGCGTGGTACGCCGCCCGCCCCCGCGTGACTGAGCCGGTCGCATCCGGCGCGGAGGGGGGCGCGGAACCTTGCGCGCCCCCCTCGTTTTGCGCTACACTACGACCCTTCCGCCGCCTCCCGTGCCAGGCGGCGGATCTCCGTCTCCAGGAGGGCGGGAGTGGGCTCCACCCCCAGCTCCCACAGCGCCTCCTCGGCCCGCGCACGAAGGTCCGGGGGAACGGGGCGCGGAGCGGGAGGGACGGGGCGGAGGGGCTGGGAGCGGATCTGCTCCAGCTCCACCCGGAAGGCCCCACCGCCGAAGTCCAGGACGTAGCTCGAAACCAGTGAGCCCCGCAGCGCTTCCAGCAGCTCCCCGATCTCTCCCCGGAGTACCGGCGGTCCGATCGAGCGGGCCCCCCGTCCGGTGATCACCCGAGCGATGCGCACCCCCTCCCGCTGCAGCTCGCGCAGCCACGCTTCCGCGCGGCGGCGCGCCTCGTCGGCCGTCATCCCGTGCAGGTCGAGCGACGGGTGCACCTCGTCCCACGCGGAGGTCCGGGGAGCGGAGGAGCGGCGCTTTCTGCGTGCCATGATGGGGGCGCCAAATCGGAGAGCCACGGCAGGGTGCCGTGGCTCTCGGGGTCTGCCGGGAACGGGGCGGGGGGTCAACTACCGATGAAGTCCTTGAGCCCCTTCCCCGCGCGGAAGGCCGCGCTGGTGGAGGCCTCGATCTGGATCTCCTTGCCGGTGCGCGGGTTGCGCCCCGTGCGCGCCTCGCGCCGCCGGGTCTCGAAGCTGCCGAAACCGGTGATCTGCACCTTGTCCCCTCTCTTCAGCGCCTCGGGGATGATGCCGTTGTTCACGTCGAAGAGCGCCTCGACTGTACGCTGCGCGTCCGCACGGCTGATACCAGCCTTGGAGGCCAGCTGCTGAACGAGTTCGGACCTGTTCACCGAGTGACTCCTGAAATGGGGTTGAAAAAGCGCTAGAAACCAAACGGCCGCGCCGTTCCGTGGTACAGTAGAACCCCTCTTCCGATCCGTCAAGAGAGAATCCCGTGGAGCAAGCTACCTTTCTCGCCATCTCTCCCACCGCCACCATGCCCGTGCGCGAGCTGCAGGCCGCGCGCGAGATCACCCACGCGTTCCTCACGGCGGACCGCCCCACCGAGGTGTACCGCCTGGCGCTGGAGCGCGTGTCCGCGCTGGTGGGAGCGGCCTTCGGATGTGTCTTCCTGCGTGGGGAGGACGCGGCGGATGCGGATCTCCTCCGGGTGGTGGCCGCCTACAACTGGCCGCGCGCATATGCCGCCTACCTCAGCCAGATGCGCGTCCGCGTCGGGAACGGCCCCACCGGGCAGGCGGTGGCGGAGAACCGGAGCGTGGAGGTGTTCGATATCTTCTCCGACCCCACCCTGGAGGACTGGTGGGACTCGGCACGCGAGCTGGGATTCTCCTCCTCGGTCTCCCTCCCGCTGACCCTCCGGGGCGAGCCCATCGGCGCCATCACCTTCTACTTCCGGGAGCGGGACGAGCTGCGCGAAGCCGACCGGAGCCTGCTGCGCCTGGTGGCCGACCAGCTCTCCGCCACCGCCGAGAAGGCGCACCTCATCGAGGACCTGCAGCGCGCCAACGCCCGCCTCCGCGAGCAGAACGTGGAGCTGGAGGTGCGCTACCACCAGGCCGAGGAGGCCCGCCGGCTGAAGTCGGAGTTCCTCGCCAACGTCTCGCACGAGCTGCGCACCCCGCTGACCGCCATCCTCGGCTACACCTACCTCCTGCGGGAGGGGCTCTCCGGGGAGCTGGGAGCCGAGCAGGCCTCGGCGGTGGAGAAGATCGAGGCGGCGGGCACCGCGCTGCTGGGACTGATCAACGATCTCCTCGACCTCACCAACCTCAAGCTCGGGCGCACCCCTGCGGAGATGGAGGTGTGCGACGCCGCGGCGCTGACCCGTGCCGCGCTCTCCACGCTCCTCCCCGAGCCCCCCACGCACCTGG
>DATAAL010000572.1:0-3929 GCA_036260145.1 Longimicrobiaceae bacterium
AGCTCAAGCAGCGCCGGCGTGCTCACCCACAGCTCGATCTCCCTCTCCCGCAGCAGCGCCCCGAGCGCCTCGGCCGAGAGCACGGTCTCGCGGTCGGCCACGTACAGCGTCGCCCCGGAGAGCAGGACGAGGAGGATCTCCAGGAGCGAGGCGTCGAAGCTTAGCGAGGCGGTCTGCACGACCCGGCTGCCGGGGCGCGCGCCGAAGGTCTCCAGGGCCGACGCGAGCAGGTTGACGGCGGCGCCGTGAGAGACCATCACCCCCTTGGGCGTGCCGGTGGAGCCCGAGGTGTAGATGACGTACGCCAGGTTGTCCGCGTCGACGAACGACGGAGCCGCAGGGGTACGAGGGGACGGAACCGCCTGGTCGAGCAGCACGACCTCGCCGCCGAAGTCGGGGAGGCGGTCGCGAAACCGCTCGTGGGTGAGGACCAGGCGCACGCCGGAATCGGCGAGCATGAAGGCCAGGCGGTCCTCGGGGTACGACGGGTCGAGGGGGAGGTAGACGCCACCGGCCCTGAGGACGCCGAGGAGGGCGGCGACGACGTCGATGCCGCGCTCCAGGCAGACGCCGACGGGCGTCTCCGGGCGGAGGCCGCGGGCGCGCAGCTCCGCGGCGAGGGCGTCGGCGCGGGCGTCCAGGTCGGCGTAGGAGAGGGCGGAGTCGCCGTGGACGACGGCAGGGGTGTCCGGGGTTCGCCGCGCCTGCTCCGCGAAACGCTCGTGCAGGCCGCCCTTCCCCCCCCCGCCCGCTCCCCCGCTCCCCCACTCCAGCAGCTGCCGCCGCTCCGCATCGTCCAGCAGCGGCACCTCCCGGAAGCCCGCGTCCGGATCCGCCAGGACCGCCTCCAGGAGCGCGTGGTAATGGCGGATCATCCGCTCCACGGTGCCCTCGTCGAAGAGGTCCGTGCTGAACTCCCAGACGGTGTGGACCTCGTCCTCCGGCGCCCCGGGACGCATCTCCGCGCGCGGCATCACCACCACGTGCAGGTCGAACTTCGCCGACCCGTTGTTCAGCGCCTCCATCGGCTCGATCGTCAGGCCGGGGAGGGTCAGGTCCGGGTACGGGGAGTCGTGGCACCCGAAGGCGACCTGGTAGATGGGGAGCCGGCTCAGGCTCCGCTCCGGCTGCACCGCCTCCACCACCTGGCCGAAGTGCACGTCCTTGTGCGCGTACGCCTCCAGCGTGGTGGCCTTCACCTGCGCCACCAGCTCGCGGAAGCTGCGCGCCTCGCCCAGCCGCGCCCGGATCGCCACGGTGTTGACGATCATCCCGATGAGCGGCTCCGTCTCCTTCCAGCTCCGGTTGGCCACCGCGCCGCCCAGGCAGAAGTCCTCCTGGTCCGAGTAGCGCTGCAGGAGCGCCTCGAAGGCCGCCAGGAGGGTCATGTACAGCGTGGCCCCGCTCCGGCGGGTGAAGCCGCGCGCCGCCCGCGCCACCCGCGGCGGGATCCGGGTCCGCAGGGCGCTCCCCCGGAAGCGGATCGCGGGCGGGCGGGGTCGGTCGGTCGGAAGCTCCAGCACCGGGTCCGCCCCGGCGAGCTCTTCCTTCCAGAACGCCAGCTGCGCCCGGATCCTCTCCCCCCGCATCACCCCGCGGTGCCACACCGCGAAGTCCGCGAACTGGACCGGCAGCTCCGGGAGCGGCGAGGGCTCCCCGCGGGTGTACGCCCCGTAGAGGGCCGTCAGCTCCCGCAGGAAGACGCCGAACGACCAGCCGTCGTGGATGAAGTGGTGCTCCACGTACACCAGGCGGTGCTCGCGGTCGGAGAGCCGGAGCAGCGTCCAGCGCACCAGCGGGAGCCTGGCCACGTCGAACCTGCGCCGGAGGTGCCTGTGCAGCCACCCCCGCGCGGCGCCCTCGCGCCGGTCCTCCGGGACGCCGGAGAAGTCGACGACGGGGAGCCGGACCTCCCACGGCGCGTGGATGCGCTGCACGGGCCTGCCGTCCACCGTGGGAAAGGTGGTGCAGAAGATCTCGTGGCGCCGCACGATCTCGGTGAGCGTGCGCTCCAGCGCCGTCACGTCCAGGACGCCCCGGAAGTCGAGTACCGCCTGCGCGTTGTACGACAGGTTGTCCGGGGCGAGCTGCGTCAGGAACCAGACCTGCTCCTGCGACAGCGACACGGGCAGGTCGCCGTCGCGCGGGACCGGGTGCAGCGGGGGGGTTCCGGGCGCGGAGCCTTCCGAGCGGGCGGCCTCCAGAACCCGCGCCACCTCCGCCACCGTGCCTCCCCCGAGCACCGTGGCCAGCGGCACCTCCACGCCCAGGGCGTGGCGGAACCGGGCCACCGCCTGCGTGGCGGCGAGCGAGTGGCCGCCCAGCTCCGCGAAGCCGTCCTCCGCGCCGATCCCCGTGATCCCCAGCACCTCCTCCCAGACGGCCGCCACCTGGCGCTCGGCCTCGGTGCGCGGCGCCACGTACGGCGCGGAGAGCGCCGGCCGCACGGCGGGGGGAGCCGGGAGCGCCGCCCGGTCCACCTTGCCGTTGGGGGTGAGCGGCAGGGCGTCCAAGGCCACGAACGCCGAGGGGATCATGTACTCGGGGAGGGTCCGGCTCAGGAAGTCGCGCAGCTCGCCCGCGGTGGGAATGGGCTCGCCACGCCTCGCGACGACGTACGCCACCAGGTGGCGTCCCTGCGCCGCGCTCTCCCGCGCCACCACGGCCGCCTGCGCGAGCCGCGGGTGCGCGCCGAGCGCCTCGGCCACCTCGCCGGGCTCCACGCGGTGCCCGCGCACCTTCACCTGGTCGTCCATCCGGCCCAGGAACTCCAGGGTCCCGTCCGGCAGGCGGCGGACCCGGTCGCCGGTGCGGTACATCCGCGCCCCCGCCTCTCCGGCCCACGGGTCCGGCACGAACACCGCGGCCGTCAGCTCCGGCCGCCCCAGGTATCCCCTCGCCACCCCCGTCCCCCCGATGCACAGCTCCCCCGGCGCCCCCTCCGGGACCGGGGCCAGGGCCTCGTCGCAGACGTAGAGCCGCGCGCCCGGCAGCGGCGCGCCGATCGGGTACCCCGCGACGGTGCCGTCCGTGGCTACGCGGTGGCTGGAGGCCAGGACCGTCGCCTCCGTGGGGCCGTAGAGGACGTGGACCTCCGCCCCCGGGAATGCGTCGCGCAGCTCCGCGAGCAGCTCCGGGGGGACCGCCTCCCCCCCGGCGAGGACCCGCCGCACGCGCCGGAGCGGCGGCGCGCCTGGGACCTTCACCGCATCCAGCACCTGCCGCATCAGCGCGGGGACGGTCTGCAGGACTGCGGCGTCGGCGATCTCGGCCGGCAGGCGCTCCGGCTCCATCACCCGCTCGCGGGGAACCAGCCGTACGGTCCCTCCCGCCAGCAGGGGCAAGGGCTTCGAAGAGCCAGATGTCGAAGGCGTGGCTCGCGAAGGTGGGCACCACCTCCCCCGCCCGGAAGCCGTAGACCTCCTGCGCGGCGAGGAGCAGGCCCGCGAGGCTGCGATGCTCCACCAGCACGCCCTTGGGGGTACCGGTGGAGCCGGAGGTGTACAGCACGTACGCCAGGTGCTCCGGCCCGGCGGACGGCGCGGGAGGGGCGGGGCTCTCCCCCAGGTCGTCGAGGAGGACCACGTCCCCGTCCACGACGCCCCCGGGGAGGGAGCCCAGGAGGCATTGCCGGGTCACGACCAGCGCGGCGCCCGCGTCGCCCACGACAAAGCCCAGGCGCTCGGCCGGGTACGCCGGGTCCATCGGGACGTACGCGCCCCCGGCCTTCCAGATCCCCAGCAGGCCCGCCAGCAGCTCCGGGGAGCGATCCAGGCAGAGGCCGACCCGCACCTCCGGCCCCACCCCGCGGCCCCGGAGGTGGTGCGCGAGCCGGTTGGCCCGGCGGTCCAGCTCCGCATAGGTGAGCGCCTCGCCGCCGCACTCCACCGCCACGGCGTCCGGGGTGCGCCGCGCCTGCGCCTCGACCA
>DATAAL010000573.1:0-8755 GCA_036260145.1 Longimicrobiaceae bacterium
GCCTCGGCCCGCGCGGCCAGCAGCACCGCCCCGGGAGCAGGGGATTCCCGGCCGCCAAGATAGACGCGCATCCGCCGAGCCGCCCGCCAGTTCTGCCCGGCGCGGAGGAACGTCGCCACCTCCGGCGGGAGGTCGCCGGGGGTCGGGGCTCCGGCCCCCGCGCGGGGCGCATCCACCCGGTGCGGTTCCTCCGGCGACGGGCGCTCGGGAGCCGCGATGCGGATCAGCACCGGGAAGGCGAACAGGGCTGCGACGACGAGGAGCTGGCTTCGTTCCATGACCCGTGCGTGTCCGGGAGGCGTCCGCTCCACGCCGTGGCGGCGGGCGGCCTGCGGGATGGCCCCGGGCACGAACCGCACCAGCCCGGGCGCCGCGGCAGGGGGTCCCGCGTGGATCCACCCACGGGGAGGTCCTTGTCCGACGCCCCGTCGTCCGGCAATTTGCACGGGCAGGCGCTCCCACTCTCCCTCTCCCGCCCCCTCCACGAGACCGCGATGCGCACCCTTCTCCTTACCTTCCTGCTCCTCCTCCCCGCCGCGCACGCCCGCTCGCAGGCTGCCGCTCCCGTCGAGCTCCCCCCGGGCACCCGGGTCCGGATCTGGACCGAGGGCGGAGGGAGGGCCACCGGGGGGGTCCAGCGCGTGTCCCCGGACACCCTGGTCCTGGTCCCCGCCGGGGTGACGGGCTCCGTCGTCGTCCCGCGCGCGAGCATCACGCGCATCGACGTCAGCACGGGTACGGCGAACCGTGGCCGGAGCGCGCTGAAGTGGGGTGCCGGCTCATTCGTCGCGGGCAGTCTGATCTTCGGGGTGCTGTGCGCCACCCACCCCAGGTGCGACGGTGGGATCGAGGGGGTGCCGGGGGAGGGAACCGTCGGGGTGGGTCTCTACTTCGGTACCGGGCTCGGCCTCCTGGGAGCGGTGTTCGGAGCGGTCTTCCCCGGGGAAGGGTGGAAGCGGGTCTCGCCCCCCGGGCGGGCATACGTGACGCCGGGGTCGGAGGGTGGGGTGGTAGAGGTGGAGCCGGGGCTCTGATTCCCGCGCAGAGAGTGGAGGACGCGCCCGGGGTCAGCGATCCGGACGTCCTCGCCGGTGGTGGGGACCGAAGGGGTTCACGGGTACGTTCGAGAAAGGACCCGTCCTCGAGGCCAACGAGCAGAGCTTCGACCGCCTGGAGACGCAGCTCGACGCGATGGCATAGCACCTGAAGACCGGCCAGGCCGAGCCGCTGCATCCTGCACGAGCCCGCCTCCGCTCTGCAGACCCGCGATCGTCTCCTCCACGGACTACGAGACCGAGGAGCCGGGATTGACTCCCACCCTGTACGAACGACTCGCCGGGGATGCCTGGCAGGAGGTTCCCGAAGCGGTGCGCAGGGCGCACGCCGGGGAGGGCCCCTTGCAGGCCCGGGGGGTGTTCCGGATTCAACACGGCCGGGGCTATCTCGCGCGGCTCCTGGCCCGGTTGCTCCGCCTGCCCTCCCCGTCCGCTGCCACCCGCGTGCAACTGCACGTCACCCCTTCCGCGCACGGCGAAAGATGGGAGCGCACGTTCGGGAGCAGGCGCCTGGTAACTCTGCAGCACGAGGCTCCCGGCTCCCTCCTGGGGGAACGGTTCGGCCCGCTCGAACTCCGCTTTCAACTCCGGCCCCAGGCCGGGGTGCTGAGCTATCTCCAAGAGGAAGCCGCCCTCTGCTTCGGGCGGTCACGGCTCGTGCTTCCCCCCTGGCTCGCGCCCCGGGTGAGCGCCACCGAGAGCACGACCGAAGCGGCCCGGCGTTCCCGCACGGTCGTCGATGTCTCTCTGCCCCTGCTCGGTCTGCTGATCCGTTACGAGGGCGAGCTCGAGGTCGAGGAGGAGTCCGCATGACAGTCGCGCTCTGGCTCCTGGCGCTCCAGGGGATCATCGGTGCGTTCGATACGCTGTATTACCACGAGTGGCGGGCCCGGCTGCCGGCCCGGGGACGGGCCGCGGCACCGGAGCTGAAGCTGCACGCGGCGCGGGATTTTCTCTACGCGGTGCTGTTCGGGGCGCTGCCCTGGCTGGCGTGGCACGGGGTGTGGGTGATCGTGCTGGGCGCCGTCGTCGTAGGGGAGATCGTTCTGACCCTCTGGGACTTCATCGTGGAGATCGCGGTGCGGAAGTCGCTCGGAGACGTCTATGCAGGCGAGCGCGTGACGCATGCGATCATGGGCATCCTCTACGGCGGCATGCTGGCGTATCTGATCCCGACCTTCCGCCAATGGTGGTCCCTGCCCGGCGCCCTGGTGGTGGCACCGCCGCCCGTCCCGGAGCTGCTGCGCTGGGGACTGTCGGTGATGGCGGCCGGGGTATTCGTGTCCGGCGTGCGTGATCTGTACGCGGCGCTCGAGCTGCCGTATGGCGGCTGGCCGTGGAGCGAAGCAGGGTCGGCGTGAACACGTAGCAGGAGCCCGACCCCCGGGGCGGGGGTCGGGCCGGATCGGGCGGGCTACTGCCGGCGCACCTCCAGCGTGTAGGGGCCGAATCCGTCGAAGGTCTTCGGTTCGCTCTGCTCCAGCTCTCCCGAGCCGGTCTCACCGGAGCGGACCGGCCTGCGCGAGGGGTGCAGCATCTTGCCGGCGTTGGTGTCGCGCACGGTGATCCCCGTCCCCCCGCCGTTCCCGTTCCCCGCCGACTCCACGGAGATGGTGTAGGCCCCGGTCTCCCCTCCGGAGAGGGTGTTGGCGCGGAACACGTACTCTCCGTCGTCGGCGAGCGTCAGCACCACCTGCGCGTCCGTGCCGCCCCCGCCGTCGTCGTCCGTCTCGACGGACACGAAGCCCCCCTTCTCCATCCGGCCCACCGCCAGGTAGGCGTCGAAGTCGCCGGAGCGGAGGGTGATCTTCAACTGCTCGCCGCGCTGGGGGGGCCGTACCGGCGAAAGACCTGACGATCGCGTGCGCCCGGGAGCATCGGATCACGCCAGCGCGTCACGCTCGCTCGTTGACTCCCTGCATCCGGGTGTATACTTTTATTGTAACTTTCGCCGGGAGTTTACGTATGATCAGAGAGGTAACCCTGCGCCAGTACGGCGGGTCGTTGGGGACGACGCTTCCCAAGGCGATGACCGACCGCCTCAACCTCAGTGCCGGTGACAGAGCGTATGCGGTCGAGACGGAGCACGGGATTCTGCTGACTCCCTACGATCCCGAGTTCCTGAAGGTGATGGAAGCGGAGGCGCGCATCAGCAAGCAATATCAGGACGCGCTGCGAGAGCTCGCGAAGTGACCGAACCCGTCTGGCTCAGGCGCGCCTGGGTCGACGCCCTCCACTTCCAGCAGCTCAAGCGGTTCGGCGGCCTCTATGGAGTCCGTGACGAGGGGGTGATCGAGTCTGCTCTCGCGCGACCGCTGAATCGGTGGGAGTACACGGAAGAGCGTGACCTGGCAGCTCTGGGCGCTGCGTATGGCTACGGGCTGACCCGCAGCCATGGATATTCGGATGGGAACAAGCGCGTCGGCTTCGTGGCGATGGCGGTGTTTCTCGAGATCAACGGCAGGCACCTGGAGGCTCCGCAGGCGGAAGTCGTGCAGATGATGCTGGGTGTAGCCGCCGGAGAGGTAGACGAGCCCGAGCTGGCGGCATGGGTCCTCCAGCATCTCCAGGCTGGTATGCAGGAGCAGGGTTGAGGGATTCCGGGGTCCGTGTGAGAACAGGCCCGCCCCGGTCCACTACAGCAGGACCGGGGCGGCTTCGTATCAGCTACGGGTCTCTCCGAATCGACCCCTACGACCCGCCCCCCGGCAGGTGCCGCTCGAACCACTCCAGAATCCGCAGCATGTGGTCCACCCGGTGCGCCGGCTCCCCGGAGCGCGTCAGCTCGTGCCCCTCGCGCGGGTAGCGTACGAACTCCACCGTCTTGTCCAGCGACTTCATCGCCCGGTACATGGCCTCGGCGCCCGCGATGGTGGTCCGGTAGTCCACCTCGCCATGCAGCAGGAGGAGCGGCGTCCGGATGTTCGCCACGTAGGTGATGGGCGACTGCTCGCGGACGATCTCCGGGTCCTCCCAGGGGCGCGTCCCGAACTCCCCCTCGAAGAGCTCGAAGGTGTTGGAGGCCCCGTACCAGATCCCCAGGTCGTACACCCCCCGCTGCGCCACCGCCGCCCTGAAGCGCTCCGGCGCCTCCTTCGCGATCAGCCAGGCGGTCATGTACCCGGCGTAGCTCCCGCCGGTCACCACCTGCCGCTGCGGGTCGGCCAGCCCCCGGGCCAGGATGCTGTCCGCGCCGATCAGGATGTCCCTCGCGGGCGGGGTTCCCCAGTTGCGGTGGATGCTCTGCAGCCCCTCGTTGCCGTACCCGCCGGAGCCGCGCGGATTGGAGAAGAAGACGGTGTACCCGGCCCCCGCCAGCGTCTGGTACTCCAGCCACATGCTGAACTCCCCGGGGCCCCACATGGAGTGCGGGCCGCCGTGGATCTCCACCGCCAGCGGCGGGCGCATCCCGGGGCGGTAGCCGATCGGGCGGATGAACCACCCCTGGATCCGCCGCCCGTCGAAGGACGGGTACCAGATCTCCTCGTACTCGCCCACGTACACCTGCGCCAGGAGCGAGTCGTTGAGCGTGGTCAGGCGGCGCTCCCCCGAGCCGTCGGGGCGCGCGGCGTACACGTCGCTGGGGCGCTGCGGGTGCATCTGCGACCAGGCCACGGTGCCCCCGGCCGCGTCGAACGAGGTGACTCCGCGCGGCCCGGACACCACCCGCTGCGGAGAGATCCGGTCCAGCCGGGTGCGGTACAGCGGGATGGCGCCCTCCGACTGCACGGTGAAGTAGAGCCACCCATCCGGCGTCAGCTCGAACTCGCTGACGCCGCGGTCCAGCGCTGCTGTGACGCTGCGCCGCTCCGTCCCGTCGGCGCGCATCACCACCAGCTCCGAGTTCACCGCGGTACGGAAGACGGTGTCGAAGGGCTGGCGCTGGTACACCAGGTAGCGTCCGTCGGGGGAGAACGCCGGGTTGGAGGCGGTGAAGCGCGGCTCCGCGATCCGGCGCGGGGTCCCTCCGGCGGCGTCCACGATGAACAGGTCGGAGTCGTCCTCGTAGTCCGGGTGGCGGTCGGCGCCGGGCCGGGTGGCCGCGTACACCAGCGAGTGCCCGTCGGGAGACCAGGAGGGCGCCCCCGAGGGGAAGAGGTTGGCGGTGAGCCGGGCGGGCTTCGCTCCCGGACGTACCTCCACCACGTAGATCTGGCTGAAGCGCTCCTCCGCCAGCGACGTCTCCCCCAGGTAGTTGCGGCGGGTGACGCGCCGCGGGTCGCGGGCCCGGGCGTTCTCGTCCAGCTTGGCCCGGATGGCGGCGAGCGCCGCCGCCCGGTCGCGGTGGAGGTTGCGGATGGCTGCGGCGTTCACCTTCGCGGTGTCCTGCCTTGGTCCGGTCTCCGCGGCCAGCTCGTCCGGGGTGAGCGAGGAGGTGAAGGCGATGCGGTCGCCCCGCGGCGACCAGGTGGGGTTGGAGACCGCCGTCCTCAGGTCGGTGAGCGGCCACGCCTCTCCGCCTTCCTCCAGGGGGAGGATCCAGATCTGCGACCGCCCCCCCTCGCGCGCCGTGGTGAAGGCCAGCATCCGCCCGTCGGGGGAGAAGGTGGGGGCGTCCAGCGTAGCGCTCCCCGTCCAGGTGAGGCGGCGCGCGCCGGAGCCGTCCACCCCCGCGATCCACAGGTCGCGCCGGTAGCGGTTCTCCGCCGAGTCGGCCTGGGTGACCACGTACACCACCCGTCGCCCGTCCGGGGCGAGCGTCACGCCCGAGGCGACGCGCAGGTGGTACAGGTCGAGCGCGCTGAGCGGGCGCTTCTCCTGGGCGGCCGAGGGGTCCGCCGTCGCCAGGGCGAGCGCGGCACCGAGCACCGCCGGACGGAAGAGAGTCTTCATGCGAGGAGGGGTGAGGGGTACGAACGACGGTACCCCCACGCGCTGGTCTGCGCGAGGGATGACGGCCCGAAGGGGCGAGACCCCGCGTGGTGTGCGGGGGCTCGACTCCGTTAGCCAGCGTTGTGTGCTGGCTTACGGAGCCGCAGCCCGACCCCCGCGCCAGCGGGGGGCACGCCCAAGCATGTCGTTCCAACAAGCCTCAAGCGGTACGTCGCGGCCGGAGGTTGTCGTGGGTCAGCACCACGGTATCCGCCGGGTCGGCGTACAGCAGGCCGAGGAGCGAGGTCTGGTCGCGGGTGACCGAGGGGACCTCGTGGCAGTGACGGCAGCGAGCCTCGTAGCTCTCGGCGCCCCCCACCTGGATGGTGGGCGCCTCGTAGGGTGCGGGCTCCCCGTTCACCAGCCGCTGGTTGCGGGTGGCCGGGCTCCCGCAGCGGACGCAGATGGCGTGCAGCTTGTCCACGGTCTCCGCGACTGCCAGGATCCGTGCCATGGGCCCGAAGGGCTCGCCCCGGAAGTCCATGTCGATCCCCGCCACGATCACCCGCATCCCCCGGTCGGCCAGGAGCGAGATCACGTCCACCACCCCGTCGTCCAGGAACTGCACCTCGTCGATGGCGATCACCTGCGTATCGCGGTGCACCTTCTCCAGCATCTCGGTGCTGGAGCGCACGGGGATGGCCTCCACCCCGGAGCCGTCGTGCGAGTTGATGGTGCGGAGCCCCTCGTAGCGGTCGTCCAGGGCCGACTTGAACACCTGGACGCGCCGCTTGGCGATCAGGGCGCGGCGGACGCGGCGGATCAGCTCCTCCGACTTGCCGCTGAACATGCTCCCGGTGATCACCTCGATCCAGCCGTGGCCGTCGCTGTGGTAGAGCGCGGTGTCTCTCAAGGTCGTACGGTGGTGGTGCGGCGGGGGAAGGGCCGTCCGCGGGGAGCGGCGGGCAGTACGGTTCAATGATACCCCCCCGCCGATGGGCGGACAAGCGCGCCCGGACCGGCTGGGGGAGACTTCGCGATCAGCCCCGCCGCCGCTTCGTCCGCCGCTCCAGTACCACCTCGTCGGCGACGATCATGTAGCGGATCACCCGGTCGCGGGCCTCGGGGAAGGCTTCCTGCCGGTCGCGGAAGCGGTCGTTGGATACCACGCTGGCGTCCAGCTCCCGGGCGAAGCTCAGGATGAAGTAGTCGGCGTCGGTCCCCGCGGGAGCCTGTCGGATCTCCCCGTTCTCCACCATCCGCTCGTACCCGTCCTGGTCGTCGATCTGGTGGCGGAGGGCGGCGTCGGCCACCACGATGGGCTCGAACCCCTCCTCCACCAGCTTGTCGCGGACCAGGACGATGTTCTCCAGGCGGGCCTTCTCGCCCTCGCTGGAGTGGGCGACGTTGGAGCCGTCCACCAGGACGATGCGGGACTCGGGCTCTTCGGACCTGCGGTCGGATGTGTCGGGCATCGGGGCTCCGGATCCGGTGGCTGCGGCCGACGGCGCCTACTGGGGCTGCGGCGGGTTGTTTGGCGAGGCGGGAGGCCGGCCCCCGGGAGACAGGTCCACGTTGGCGCTGTCGGGGCCCGCCTGGTTGCGCGCCTCCTCCGGGTTGGCGTTGGCGCGGTCCACGTTGTCGTCGGAGGCGCCGTAGGTGCTGTCGCCGGAGCTGCACGCCGCGGCGCCGGCGAGCGACGCGAGGAGGAGTACGGAGAGGAGCCGGGGCTTCAGCATCGCAGTCGTCCTGGAATCCGGTGGTCGGTCGTGGCGCGTCGGCTCCACCCGTCCGCAAACATGGTGCCCTCCCCGCGCTACAGCCGCTCCGCCAGCCACCGGGCCGCGTAGTCTATGGCGGGCTGCGGGAGGTAGTGGCCGGCGTTCCACCAGCGGATCTCCTTGGGCTCCCCCGCAGCGGCGAAGAGGCGCTCCGCCTGGTCGGGGCGCACCGTGCGGTCGCTCTTCCCGTGCACCATCAGGAGCGGCCGCCCGCGGAGCTTGCGCACGGCGCGGACCGGGTCGGCCACGGTGCGGGCGACGGCGGCGAGCGGGGTCCCCGACGGGAGGTCGCCTCCCGCCGCCAGCACCACGGCGCGGATGCGGGGCTCGTCCGCCGCGAGCACCACCGACAGGAAGGAGCCGAGGGAGTACCCCGCCACCGCGATCCGCTCCGCGTCCACCTCCCTGCGGGCGCCCAGGTAGCGCACGGCCAGCCGGGCCTCCTTCAGCGCGGTGCGCCACAGGCGGACCATAGCCAGCGGGTTCCGGGCGGACTGCGCCTGGAGGGGGTCGCTCCGGTCGCCGTGGAGCGGGAGGTCGATCGCCAGGCTCGCCATCCCCTCCCGGAGCAGCGCCCGCCCCACGGAATCGGCCAGGTGCTCCTTGCGCGAGGAGTAGCCGTGCAGGAGGAGCGCGCCGGGGGCCGGCTCCTCCGCGTCCGGGAGCAGGAGGATCCCGGGAACCGGGTCGTCGTCGGCGTGGAAGTCCAGGACGATGCGGCGCCCCCCGGGGACGGTGTCCTCGGAGCGGGTCGTCTGGTGGATGCGGATCCTGGTCGCCATGAGGGCACGGGCCGGCAAGAAAGCTGCCGGGGGCGCGAGGATCCGGTTGACATCCCGCGGGGTACCTCCCAGCTTGGCCGGCATCCGCTTCCCCTGACGACGCTGGAGACCATGACCCGGAGATCCACCCTCCTCGCAGCGCTCCTCGCGCTCGGGACCGCCTCCGCGACGGCGCAGTCGCCGTACACGGTCCGGGCCCCCGCGCCGCGCGGCCTGGACCGCGCGGCGGCGCAGCGCGCCACCGAGACGCACCTCCGGAACCTGATCCGGCTCAACACGCAGAACCCGCCGGGGAACGAGCGGCTGACCGCGGCCTACTTCGACT
>DATAAL010000574.1:0-8062 GCA_036260145.1 Longimicrobiaceae bacterium
CCGGGGCCCGGGCCGCGCCGCGGAGCTTGGGAGCCATCCCGCCCGAGGCCCGCCCGCCCGCGATCCACTCTTCCACCTCCTCGCCGTCCACCTCCGGGGCGACCCGCTCCCCGTCGAGCACCCCCGGGACGTTGGAGACGAACAGCAGCTCCGCCGCGCCCAACTCCACGGCGACGGCCGCGGCCACGTCGTCCGCGTTGACGTTGAGCGGGGCGCCGTCCGGCCCGCGCGACACCGGCGACACCACCGGGGTGAGCCCCCGCGCCAGCAGGGTGCGCAGCAGCTCCCCGCGGACTGCCGCCACCTCCCCTGCGCGCCCCAGCGTCCCGCCGCGCAGGACCCTCGCCCGGACCAGCCCCCCGTCCTCCCCCGAGATCCCGAGGGTGTCCACCCCCGCCGTGAGGAGCGCCGAGACCAGCCGCTTGTTCACCACTCCGGAGAGGACCATCGCCACCGCCCGCATCGCCTCCGGCGTCGTCACCCGCAGCCCGTCCCGCCACGCCG
This sequence comes from Longimicrobiaceae bacterium, assembly GCA_036260145.1. Taxonomy (GTDB): domain Bacteria; phylum Gemmatimonadota; class Gemmatimonadetes; order Longimicrobiales; family Longimicrobiaceae; genus JAFAYN01. The sequence goes on from DATAAL010000574.1 coordinate 505, forward strand.
GCTCCGCGCCCAGGGCGCGCTGCAGCGTGGAGACCTCCTTCCCCCCGCCATGCACCAGCACCGTGGGCTCCGCGCGCCCGGCGATCCCCGTGGCGAGGCGCCCCACCCAGGCCGGGTCGTCCACCTCGTTCCCGCCGACCTTGACCACCGTGATCCCGGCCATCATTCCAGTCCTGTGGTCTCGGGAAGCCCGAACATCAGGTTGAGGTTCTGCACCGCCTGCCCCGCGGCTCCCTTGAGGAGGTTGTCGATGGCCGCGACCACCGTGAGCATCGGCTGGCCGACGCCCGCCACCGGAACGACTCCGATCGCCACCCGGTTGGTCCCCACTACGTCGGCCAGCGAGGGCATGCGCCCGGCGGTTACCTCCACGAAGGACTCGTCGGCGTATGCCTCGGCCCAGAGCCGCTCCGGCCGCTCCAGCGGCTCGCGCAGGGTGACGCATATGGTCTCCAGGATCCCCCGCCGCACCGGGAGGAGGTGCGGGGTGAAGACCAGCTCGGGGGTGGAGCCGTTGCCGAGCTTCCCGGCCTGGTCGCGCATCTCCGCCAGGTGGTGGTGGGTGTTCCCCACCCCATAGGCCCGGAAGTCCTCCCCCACCTCGGCGAAGAGCAGCTCCCGCTTCGGGGAGCGACCCGCCCCCGTCACCCCCGACGCGGCGTTGACGATGGCCGGCCCTGCGATCCGCCCCTCGCTGAGAAGGGGCGCCAGCGCCAGGATCGCGGCGGTCGGGTAGCACCCCGGGTTCGCCACCAGCGCCGCTCCGCGGATCCGCTCCCGGTGCAGCTCGGGGAGCCCGTACACCGCCTCCCGCGCCCACTCCGGCGTCTCCGGACCGGGGACGCGCAGGTCCGCCGAGAGGTCGATCACCCGGGCGCCTGCCGCCAGCGCCCGCTCCGCCCACCGCCCCGACTCCCCGTGCGGGAGGCAGGAGAGGACCACGTCGCACCCCGCCAACTCCGCGTCCTCCGCCCGGACCAGCGCCAGCTCCGGCGCCGTGCGGCAGAGGGAGCGGAGCGGTGCACCGGCCTCGCTCTCGGAGGTGGCGAAGACGATCTCGACGGAGGGGTGCCGGGACAGAAGGCGGACGGCCTCGCGCCCGGTGTACCCGTTGGCTCCGAGGACGCCCGCCTTCACGACGGTGCGTTTATTCATGATGGCGAATATATATCCGAAAAATGAAATGTCAACCGGCTCCAAGAATTTTTATTCTCTCCGGCCGGCTCTACCCGGGGTGTTTGCCGGTGAGACCGGGGCCTCCTAGAATCCGCCGGGAGCAGGTATTCGAGAGCGAGCTTTCAAAGGAGTGACCGGATGCACCGGGAGGACACGGAAGCGGTGGTGCGGGAGCCCGCCGAGAGAAGCTGGGCGCTGGTGACCGGCGCCTCCGCCGGGATCGGCGAGGCGTTCGCGCGCGCGCTCGCCGGGCGCGGGATGAGCCTGGTGCTGGCTGCGCGGAGGGAGGACCGGCTGAGCGCGCTCGCGGACGAGCTGCGGCGCCGGTACGGGGTGGAGGCCGCGGTGATCCCCGCCGACCTGGGGAAGCCGGGAGCGGCCGGGGTCCTGTGGCTGGAGGCCACCGACGGGCGGGAGATCGACCTCCTGGTGAACAACGCCGGGTTCGGGGCCAAAGGGCGCTTCGACGAGGTTCCCCTGGAGCGGCAGGCCGAGATGGTGCGGCTCAACTGCACCGCGCCGATGGAGTTGATGCACCTGGCGCTCCAGTCCATGCGGCCGCGCCGCCGGGGCGCCGTCGTCAACGTGGCCTCCGTGGCCGCCTTCCAGCCCGTCCCCCAGCTCGCCACTTACGCCGCCAGCAAGGCCTTCCTCCTCACCCTCTCGGAGGCGGTGGCGGAGGAGTGCCGGGGGAGCGGGGTGCGGGTCCTGGCCCTGAACCCGGGTCCAGTCGCTACCGAGTTCCAGCAGGTCGCGGGGACGGAGGTGACCGCGCGGACCCTCGGGGTGCGGACGGCCGAGGAGGTGGTGGACGCCGCCCTACGGGCACTGGACCGGGGGAGGACGAGCGTCACCCCGGGCGCCGTCAACTACCTCGGTACCGTGGCGGCGCGGGTATTCCCGCGCTCGGTGGTGCTCCGCGCCGCCAAGACGGTGATGAAGAAGCTGCGCTGATCCGCCCGCCCGCTCAGCTCCGGCTCCGCGAGCGGGCGAGCGCCGCGTCCACGCTCCACGGCCCCGCGCCTGCGAACACCAGGTACAGGAAGAAGAAGCAGTACATCACCGCGGGCACCCCGCCGTTGGCCGTCGGGTGGAACCCCTGCGGGGCGTGGAACTGGAAGTACGCCACCGCCATCTCCCCGGCGAGCACGAACGCCACCGGCCGGGTGAGGAAGCCGAGCACGATGGCCAGCCCTCCGACCACCTCCAGGAGGCCGCCGATCCCGATCTGCGACATCAGCTCCACCGGCGGAGCGTTCGGCATGGGGTTCGGCGGATAGCCGAACAGCTTCATCGTCCCGGCCGACATGAACATCAGGCCGGCGACGATGCGGAAGACGCTCAGCATCCGGCCGGTCCAGGGCGAGCGGGAGGCCTCGAAGATCGACATGCGGGTCCTTTCGGGTTGGGGGACGGCACCGGGCCGGGAGCGCCCGTTCCGTCGCGGGAACGGGTGCTCTCCGGGGCAGACGCGTGAGTTTCATGTCGGATGGTGGGGAGCCCCGCGTCAGGCCGCTCCGGCTCCCGCCAGGTGCTCGGCGAGCTTGTCCAGCGTCCCGCCCCAGCCGTCCTGCATAGAGCCGTGCATCCCCAGGAACATCTGCCGCTCCGCATCCGTCGCGTTCACCGGAGCACTGTGCAGGGTGACCGTCGTCCGGCCGTCGTGCTCGTCGAAGGTCAGCAAGGTGAGGACCTCCAGCGGCCACTCCTGGCTGAACGGGGCGCGGACCGTGCTCCCCTCCGGGTCCGAGAACGACACCACGAACACCAGCCGGTCCGGCGCCATGACCTCGCGGTACACCCACTTCCCCCACATCTCGCCGCCATCCGGCCCGCGCATCCCGTAGTGCATCGTCCCGCCGGGGCGCGGGTCGTTGCTGCAGGAGAGCATGGTGAAGCCCCTGGGGCCCCACCACCGCAGCAGGTGGTCGCGCTCGGTCCACGTCCGGAACACCAGGTCGCGCGGTGCGTCGAAGGTGCGCGTCACGACGAAGGTCTCGTCGCCCAGCTGCGCCAGGTGCTCGCCGAGCCGGTCCAGGGTCTGGTAGCCGAGCTCCACCGCTCCGAACCGCTCGACCGCCGCGCGCGCCTCGGCCGAGGGGAAGAGCGACCGCATGGTGAGCCGCGTCTTCCCGTCCTCCTCCTCGAAGGTCACGGTGACGTGGAAGTGGGGCTCCTCGCCGTCCCCGCCATGGTCGTAGACCAGGCGCTCCGGCTCCACGACCTCCCGGAAGGCCATCCAGTTAGGGTAGTCGGTGCCGTCCGGACCGTGCATGGTGAAGCGCCAGACGCCGCCCGGCCGCACGTCGATCTCGTGCGTCGTGATCCGGAAGCCCCTGGGTCCCCACCAGTGCGGCATGTGCCCCGGGCTGGTGAACACCCGGAACACCAGCTCCCGCGGCGCGTCGAACACGCGCGTGAGGACGATCTCGCGGTCCGCCGTGCTCGCGGAGGTGGCGGAGGCGCCGGTGCTGTCCAATGCGGTCGTCATCGCTCTTCTCCCTGGTTGTCCCTTACGAAGGTGTCCCTGCATCGCGGTCGTCTTCCTTCTTCCCGGCCTGGAGTGTACGGAGGTACTCGCCCAGACGGTCGAAGCTCTGCTCCCAGTGGGAGCGGTACTGCTCCACCCAGTGCTCCACCTCCCGGAGCGGCTCCGCCTGCAACCGGCAGGGCCGCCACTGCGCCTCGCGGCCGCGCTCGATCAGCCCGGCGCGCTCCAGCACCTTGAGGTGCTTGGAGATGGCAGGGAGGCTCATGTCAAAGGGCTCGGCCAGCTCCGTGACCGTGGCTTCGCCCCGGGCCAGGCGCGCGAGGATCGCCCGCCGGGTCGGATCGGCGAGGGCCGCGAAGGTGGCGCTGAGGGGGTCCGTTGACATCCTTATATAACCTATTGGTTAATTAACCTATCAGGAAAGTAAGGGACACCCGGGCTGGTGTCAAGCACTTTCTCGCTCCGCCGCGGCGGAGCGCTGCGCCACTCGACCACCTCTCCTCGGAGTCGGATTGGCCTGTCCATTGCTATACAAAATACGACATGCATTACAACACCCGGCGGTGGAGGCCCACATCCTACCGGAGAGAGATCCGTGAAACAGATCACCAGAGGATTCCAGCGGGTCGTCTTCGCGCTCGCCGTTGCGGGCGCGCTCGGCTCCGGCGCCACGCAGGCGCTCGCCCGACCCGCGACCGAGGAAAGCACGGCGCGCGCCTGCACCCAGTGCCTCCGCGAGTGCGGCAGCCTGGGCGGCGTGTGGAAGTCCGGCCGCTGCCTGTGCTGCGGGTGACCCTTCCCGGAGCCCCTACCTGACCCTCGACCGGAGCAAGGACATGAACAAGCTGAACCGACTCGATCCCCGCCGCCTGGCCCTCGCCCTCGTCTTCGCCGGCACACTCGGCTTTGGCGGTACGCAGGTGTTCGCCGCGCCCTCCACCGGGCAGGGCGAGGCACGGGCCTGCTCGTCCATCTGCAAGCCCGAGTGCGGCGAGTTCGGCGGGGAGCTGAGGCACTGGCAGTGTCTCTGCTGCGGCTGACCGGCCGCGATCCCCTGATGTAGCCGGCACCGCCTCCGTCGCCGTCCCCGGCCGCGCCGCCCACGATACCCATGGGCGACGCGGCCTTTTTCGGCTGCGGCCCGCAGTTGCACCGCAAGCCCCCCCCGGGTAAGTTTCCGGATTCCGGAGCCAGCGCGGGAATGGTTGTTGCGGCCGGCGAGCCGGATTCACCATCGCATGCCCCGCCGCTCCGGGATCGCAACCCGAGTTTCGGACGGGGGAGGGTCCGGTCCTCCCCGGGAGAAGTGATATGAGCGCAGGTCCCACGCACGACGAGACCTTCCCCTACGGCTACACGCCGAAGGGGAAGGACACCGGCGTGGTCAAGAGCAAGGGGAAGCCGACCCTCCACCTCCCCGACGGGAGCGAGGGGATCCCTCTCCGCGCCCGCAAGCCGGAGTGGCTCAAGGTGCGGGCGCCCGGCGGGCCCAACTACCTCCGCCTCCAGAAGCTGATGCGCGAGCAGCGGCTCCACACGGTGTGCGAGGAGGCCCACTGCCCCAACATCGGCGAGTGCTGGGAGAGCGGCACCGCCACCTTCATCATCCTGGGCGATGTGTGCACCCGCGCCTGCAAGTACTGCGCGGTGGCCCACGGGATGCCCAGCGAGCTGGACTGGGACGAGCCCCGCCGCGTCACCGACAGCGTGGTGGCGATGGGGCTGGAGCACGTGGTGATCACCTCGGTGAACCGCGACGAGCTGGCCGACGGCGGCGCCGCCATCTACGCGGAGACTATCCGCCAGATCCACGGGCGCGTCCCGGGGTGCTCGGTGGAGGTGCTGATCCCCGACTTCCGCGGACGGGAGGAGGCGCTGCGCACGGTGGTGGAGGCCGGGCCGGAGATCCTGGCCCACAACATTGACACCGTGGAGCGGCTGATGCGCGCCATCCGCCCCGGCGGGCGGTACTGGCGCTCCATCTCGCTGCTGGGCGCGGTGAAGCGGCTGAACCCCGCGATGCTCACCAAGAGCGCGATCATTCTGGGGATGGGGGAGACGGAGGAGGAGATCTACCGGTCGATGAAGGACCTCCGCGAGGCCGCGGTGGACATCCTCACCCTGGGGCAGTACCTCCGGCCGTCGGAGCACCATATCCCCCTGGACCGCTGGGTGACGCCCGAGGAGTTCCGCCGCTGGAAGGAGATCGGAGAGAAGGAGCTGGGCTTCCGCCACGTGGAGTCCGGCCCGCTGGTGCGCTCCTCGTATCATGCCAAGGAGCAGGCGCGCGAGGTGGAGGCCGGTGGCCCCGGGCACATCACCGAGATCCTGGAGGCGGACCTGAGCGAAGAGGTGGCGATCGACGCCGCCGAGGCCGCCGCGCGCGCCGCGCTGGCCGTGATGGCGCCGGTGCAGCCGAAGCAGCTGGTGCAGCTGGGGAGCCTGTAGCCAATCCGCGAGAGGCGCAGCGATGACCTCCACTTGCCCGCCGCCCGTCTCGCCCGAGGAGTACCTGCTGCGCGAGCGCACGGCGGAGTACAAGAGCGAGTACGTCGGCGGCGAGATCCGCGCGATGACCGGGGCGACCCGGGAGCACGTGCTGATCGCCGCAAACCTGGTCCGGGAGCTGGGCGTCCAGCTCCGCGGGCGTCCCTGCGAGACGTACGGCACCGACATCCGGGTGAAGGTTCCCGGACCCGGGACTACGTCTACCCTGACGTCACGGTCGTGTGCGGCGGCCCGCAGCTGGAGGACGAGCACTTCGACACGCTGCTCAACCCCACGCTGATCGTGGAGGTGCTGGCGCCCTCCACGGCGGGCTACGACCGCGGCGAGAAGTGGGAGATGTACCGCCGGATCCCGTCGTTGAAGGATTACCTGCTCGTCAGCCAGACCGAGCCCCGCGTGGAGCGGTACACGCGCCAGGGCGAGGGGCTGTGGCTCTTCAGCGAGACGAACGGGTTGGACAGTATCCTGCAGATCGACAGCATCGGCTGCACGCTGGCGCTGCGGGACGTGTACGAGCGAGTGCTCTGAGAGGCTGCCGGAGCAACTCCGGGCAGTGATGAGCACGTCGCCAACTCGGACTTAGAGACATGGCAGAGACCAAGACCAAGAAGAGCGGGGCCCGTCCCGAGCCGCGGGAAGACCACGCCCAGCCCGAGGCGGACGAGCCCGGGCCGTCCACGGAGGCGGCGCCGGACCGCGCCTGGCAGCAGGCGGAGAAGCCCGCCGAGGCCGACGCGGAGCTGCTCCGCTCCCTCCCCGAGGAGAAGCTCCGCCGCATGATGTACGACATGCTCCTGGGCCGCCGCTTCGAGGAGAAGGCGGCGGAGGCCTACGCCCTGGGGAAGATCGGCGGCTTCTGCCACCTGTACATCGGGCAGGAGGCGGTGGCGGTGGGCGCCATCCACGCGCTGGAGCCGGGCGACTACGTGATGACCGCGTACCGCGAGCACGTGCACGCCCTGCAGATGGGGATCGACCCCGGACCGGTGATGGCGGAGCTCTACGGCCGCATCGACGGGTGCTCCCGGGGCAAGGGCGGCTCCATGCACATGTTCGCCGCCGACAAGGGGTATATGGGCGGGCACGGGATCGTGGGCGCCCAGATCCCGCTGGCGCTGGGAATCGCCTGGGCCATCAAGTACCGGGGCGAGCGGAAGGTGATGCAGGTGTACTGCGGCGAGGCCGCGGTGAACCAGGGCGCCTTCCACGAGTCGCTCAACATGGCCGCGCTCTGGAAGCTCCCCCTGGTGCTGATCGTGGAGAACAACCGCTTCGGGATGGGGACCGCCTGGGAGCGCGCCTCCTCGCTGTACGACATCTCGCAGAAGGCCAGCGCCTACGCCATGCCCGCCGCGGTGGCGGACGGGATGGACGTGCTGGATA
>DATAAL010000575.1:0-2447 GCA_036260145.1 Longimicrobiaceae bacterium
GAGCGTCGGCTGGCGGGGTGAGCGCCCGGAGCCCCGGGTGGGAGGAAGGCCGGTGCCAACCGGCCTTCTTTTTTTGCGCCATACACTTACACAATCCCGCAAGACAACCCTCAGGAATCCCGTGACGAACTCCCTGTCTCGTGCGTCCTACACACGCCTCGCGACCTCACAAACCGGGGCTCTCGCGAAGGGTGAGGACGGCTCTCCGATGTGGATCGGGAGTCGTAGCACCCGGCGGGGCCGCAAGGGACCCCCGGCCTCTCGATACCTACCTGCCATGGAGATGCTGCGGAGAAGCGGGAGACGTGTACGGGTAATCGCCCTGCTCGGCGCGCTCGTCGCCTGTACCGAGGGTACGGAGCCGAGCCGGGTGGTGCGGGTGCAGGTCAGTGCACCGACGGACCGGGTGGAGGTGGGGGGTACCCTGCAGCTCATCGCCGCCGCGGAGACCACAGGGGGAGCGACCATCACCGAGCTGGACTTCACCTGGTCGAGTAGCGACGCATCGGTCGCCACGGTCAGTGCCAGCGGGGAGGTGACGGGGAGGACGCCGGGCTCGGCCACCATCCAGGCCACTGCCGACGGAAAGACCGGGAGCCTGACGGTGACGGTGCTCCCGCCGCGAGTGGCCGCGGTGGTCGTCGCTCCGGACACGGCCACGCTCCCGGTGGGGAGCACCCGGCAGCTCACGGCCACGCTGCGGGATGCCGCGGGTGCCCCGCTCACCGGGCGGACAGTCGCCTGGTCCAGCGACAACGAGGCGGTGGCCGGCGTCGCGGCGGACGGGACGGTCACCGCGCTGGACGCCGGGACGGCCGTGATCACCGCGGAGAGCGAGGGGGTGAAGGGGACGGCCCGGATCACCGTGCCGCAGCCCCCGGTCCCCGACCTGGCCCTGGAGGAGGCCGTGAACGGGGGCTTCCCGACCCCCACTCTGCTGACGTCGCCCCCCGGGGACAGCCGTTTCTTCGTGGTGAGCGTCAATGGACTGATCTCGGTCGTCCAGGGGAGGGAGATCCTCCCCGAGCCCTTCCTGGACCTCCGCGGCCGGGTGAAGCAGCAGCGGGAGATGGGGATGTTCAGCATGGTCTTCCACCCCCGGTACGCGTCCAACGGCTACTTCTACGTCAACTTCACGGACGCGAGTGGGCAGATCCGCATCGAGCGCTACACCGTCAGCAGCGACCCGAACCGTGCGGATCCCGCCTCCATGAAGCTGATCCTGGCCATCGACCACCCCCCGACGGAGGAGCACTTCGGGGGGCCGATGCAGTTCGGACCGGACGGGAAGCTGTACATCGGAGTGGGCGACGGAGGTCACGGGCACAGCGCGAACGCACAGGACCGGGGAACGCTCCTGGGCAAGGTGCTGCGGATCGACGTGGACGCGGGGGACCCCTACGCCATCCCGCAAGACAACCCCTTCGTGGGGGAGGCGGGGACCCGGGGGGAGATCTGGGCCCTGGGGGTGCGCAACCCCTGGCGCCTCTCCTTCGACCGCGTGACCGGACTCCTCTACCTGGCCGATGTGGGGGAGAACCACTGGGAGGAGGTCAACGTGGTTCCGGCCAGCCGGGGCGGGTACAACTTCGGGTGGCCCCGGATGGAGGGGGCGCACTGCTACCCGCCGGACCTGGCCTCGTGTGACCGCTCCGGGCTGACCCTCCCCACGCTGGAGTACCCGCACCCCGACACTCCGGGAGAGGCGACCTCGCAGCATCCGGCCGGGTGCTCCGTCACCGGGGGCTACGTGTACCGCGGAAGCCGGATGCCGGGGCTCCGCGGCCACTATCTGTACGGCGACCTGTGCAAGGGGTGGGTCCGCAGCTTCCGCTATCAGGACGGCCAGGTGACGGACCAGCGCCAGTATTCGCTTCCGGGGCTGGCGTTCCTGGTCAGCTTCGGGCAGGACGCGAGTGGTGAGGTGTATGTCCTCCCCTACAGCGGGAGGGTCTACCGGCTCGCGCCGGCGGCCGGCAACTGACCGCGCCTCGCTCCCATCCCTGCACCCGGCCCCGGCGACTCCGCCGGGGCCGGGTGCAGCCTATCCCCGCCCCTCCAGCCCCAGCGCCTCCGCCAGCAGCTCGTACGAGCGGAGTCGCGCCCCAAAGTCGTGCGTCACCGTGACCACCATCAACTCGTCCACCCCGTAGCGCTCCGCCGTCCGCAGCAGCTCACTGCGCACCTCCGCGGGGTCGCCCGCGATCACCCGGGCGCCGCTCTCGCCGATGCGCGGCGGCTCCCAGCTCTCCCCCAGCTCCGCCAGCGCCTCCTCGGGGGCAGGAATCCCCCGGTCGATCCCGCGCCCGATCCTCCGCCGCCACAGCTCCAGCGGCGCAGCCAGGCGTCTTGCCTCCTCCCCGTCTGCAGCGCAGATCACCCCGACCCCCACGCTGGCCCGGGACTCCGCCAGGTGCGCCGAGGGACGGAAGCGCTCCCGGTAGGCG
>DATAAL010000576.1:0-4861 GCA_036260145.1 Longimicrobiaceae bacterium
GCACCACTCACTTCCGGGAAGGACGCCGACCTGATTCCCCTCCTGGTGGATTCGTGCTATCTTTAACTCCGAGTTGGTCTTCCATCCGTTGCCCCGGGCCCCTTCCCCGCGGGCCGAGCTTGAAACCTTTCCCGACCCCCACCCGTAAGGTGGGGTATCGGCAGCCGACCCACGCCCGTCAACACCGGAGACACCCCCTTGACCGCAGCATCCGTCACTCCAACCCCCGGCCGGAAGCGCCGCGCGGGGGGCCTGGCCCTGCTCGTCGCCCTGACCCTCGTCCCGGGTGCCGCACTCGGCCAGGGCGCTCCCGCGCAGCAGGGTGCCGTTCCCGAGACGCTGACATTGGAGGAGGCGCTCGCCACCGCGCGTCAGAACAATCCGGACTTCCTGGCGCAGCAGAACGACCGGCGGTCCGCCCGCGCGGCGGTCCGATCCGCGCGCGCAGACTTCCTCCCGTCCGCGATGGTCTCCAACAGCTTCGGGTATACCGCGGCCGGTGAGCGACGTCTGGGGTCGGTCGCGCTGCGGCAGGGTGAGCCGGCCTACTACGCCTCCAGCTACAGCGTGGGCATGCAGTACGACCTGAACGGCGCCAAGCTGTTGCAGCCCCGCATCACCCGCGCGCAGGAGCGGGCGGTCGAGCAGCGGATCGCGGGGGCGGAGGCCAACCTGAATGCCCAGGTGGTGCAGCAGTACCTGAGCGTCCTCCAGGCGCAGGAGCAGGTGGCGCAGGCGGAGCGAGAGGTCGGGCGCACCGAGGAGCACCGGCGGCTCGCCCAGGCGCGCTTCGACGTGGGCGCGGGCACTCCGCTCGACGTCCGCCGCGCCGAGGTGCAGAAGGGGCAGGCCGAGGTTGCCCTGGTCCAGGCCAGGAATACGCTGGCCATCGCTACCCTTCAGCTCGGGCAGTTGATGGGGGTCAACCTGCAGCCGGGGGTCCGCCTCGCCAGCGAGTTCGCCGTCTTCCAGCCCCGCTGGGAGGCCGATGCGCTGGTCGCGCAGGCTACGCAGAACAATCCCGACCTCCGCGCCGCGCGGGCCCAGGCCGGGGCTGCCCGCACGGGGGTCTCCGCCGCGCGCTCCAGCTACCTCCCGAGCCTCAACCTCAACGTGGGGTGGAACGGGTCCGTGTATCGTGCGGGGAACATCGACCCGCTGGTGTCGCGGCAGATCCAGGGTGCCCAGGAGCGGTTGGAGGGTTGCCACCAGGGGAACGCCCTCGCCCGGCTCCTCAATCAGCCGCAGCAGGACTGCAGCCAGTTCAACTTCACCGAGGCCGCGATCCGGGCACAGGTCCGGGAGCAGAACAGCGGATACCCCTTCGACTACAACCGGCAGCCGATGAGCGCGGAGCTCACGGTCAGCCTTCCCCTCTTCACGGGACTCTCCCGCCACCAGCGGGTGGCGGAGGCGCGGGTCAACGCGGAGGATGCGGCGTACGCGGTGCGCGCGCAGGAGAACCGGCTCCGCGTGGAGGTGTCCACAACGCTGCGGAACCTGGAGACCGCCTACCAGACGGCCCAGCTCCAGGAGCAGGTGGTCAGGACGGCCGAGGAGGAGCTGCGGCTGGCGCGGGAGCGCTTCCGCTTTGGCGCGGCCAGCTCGGTGGAGGTCACCGACGCGCAGACCAGCCTGGCGCAGGCCGAAAGGGCGCGCCTCGACGCGGTGTACAACTTCCACAAGTCGCTCGCGGCGATGGAGGCGCTGGTGGGGCAGTCGCTCCGCTGAGGAGGCGGCACCGCGGGGCGGTTCCGTGGGATTCGAGAGCCAGGACCCCGATCGCACGGGTCCGGAGATGGATATAGACGATGAAGACCAGGACGATCCTGATCGCGGGCGGGGTGGTGGCGCTGGCGGGGGGCGGAATCGCGGCGCGCTCCGCCCTGGCCGACAGGGGGACGGAGGTCCGCACCGAGGTGGTGGCGCGGCGCGACCTGACCTCCATCGTCACCGCCAGCGGGACCATTGACCCCAAGCGCAGGGTGGACATCTCCGCCGACATCTCGGGGCGGGTGATCGAGCTGACGGTGGAGGAGGGGGAGTGGGTGAACCGCGGAGACCTCCTGCTGCGCATCGACCCCACCGCCTACCAGGCCGCCGTGCGGCGCGCGGAAGCGGCGGTGGCGCAGGCGCAGGCCCGCGCCGCGCAGGCCCGCGCCAACCTCCTCCAGGCGCAGAGCGCCGCGCGCCGCGCCGACCAGCTCTCGCGCAGCAGCGAGCAGCTCATCTCGGCGGCGGACGCGGAGCAGGCGCGCACCCAGGCGGCGGTCGCCCAGGCCGAGCTGGAGGCCGCGCGCTTCGGGGTCGCCCAGGCGCAGGCCGGGCTCTCCGAGGCCCGGGAGGCGCTGCGCAAGACCACCATCGTGGCGCCGATGAGCGGGCGCGTCACCCGGCTCAACATCGAGGAGGGGGAGACCGCCATCGTCGGGACCATGAACAACCCCGGATCGCTCCTCCTCACCGTCGCCGACCTGTCGGTGATGGAGGCCAGGGTCAGGGTGGACGAGACGGACGTCCCCGACATCCAGGTGGGCGACAGCGCCCGGGTACGGATCGACGCCTTCCCGGATCGGGTCTTCCCGGGCACCGTCACCCGGATCGCCAACAGCTCGCTCAGGGGCGCCACCGCCGGTCTGGCGGCCGGGGGGGGCTCGGAGCAGCAGTCGGTGGACTTCGAGGTGGTGGTCACCCTGGCCGACCCGCCGGAGCAGCTCCGGCCCGACCTGTCGGCCACCGCCGACATCGTCACCGAGACCCGCAGGAACGCGCTGTCCGTACCGATCATCGCGCTGACGGTGCGCGACCCCCGGGGGAAGAAGCTGGACCGCAGGGACACCGAGGAGGAGCAGGACCCGGCGGCGAGCGCGCGGAACGAGCGGGAGCGGAAGCGCGCGGAAGAGGAGGGGGTGGAGGGGGTGTTCGTGGTGCGCGGCGACTCGGTGGCCTTCGTCCCGGTGAAGGTGGGGATCCCCGGCGACCGCTACTTCGAGGTGGAGAGCGGACTGCGGGGCGGGGAGATCGTGGTGTCCGGGACGTACCAGGCCATCCGCGAGCTGGAGTCCGGGAGCCGGATCCGCGCCGCCCGGGACGGCGAGGAGAAGGCCGGAAAGGGGAAGGGATGACCGCCGCCCCCCGCGACGTGGTCATCGAGACGCGCGGCCTCCAGAAGCACTACCAGCTCGGCGCGGAGACGGTCCGCGCCCTCCGCGGGGTGGACCTGGTCATCCGCCGCAACGAGTACGTGGCCATCATGGGTCCCTCCGGCTCCGGGAAGAGCACCCTGATGAACCTGATCGGGTGCCTGGACTCTCCCACCGCGGGGGAGTACGTCCTCAACGGGGAGCGGGTGGCCGGGATGAGCGACGACGAGCTGGCGCGGATCCGGAACCGGGAGATCGGCTTCGTCTTCCAGACCTTCAACCTCCTCCCGCGCTCTACGGCGCTGGAGAACGTGGAGCTCCCGCTGGTCTACGCGGGAGTCGGAAGGCGGGAGCGGAGGGAGCGCGCCGCGGAGGTGCTGCGCGCCGTGGAGCTGGCCGACCGGATGGACCACCACCCCAACGAGCTGTCGGGCGGGCAGCGGCAGCGGGTGGCCATCGCGCGGGCGCTGGTGAACCGCCCCTCCATCCTCCTGGCGGACGAGCCGACGGGGAACCTGGACTCCGGGACCTCCGAGGAGATCATGGGGCTCTTCGCCCGGCTGTACGAGGAGGGGCAGACCGTCATCATGGTGACGCACGAGGCGGACATCGCCGCGCACGCGGAGCGGGTGGTAATCCTTCGCGACGGCACCATCCACAGTGACACGAGGCAGACGCCGGCGGCGGCGCGGACCGCGGACCGGGCGCGGTCCGGAGCCGTCTTCTCGGAGGTCTGAGGCCGTGTCCCGCGGGGGTGGGTCGCGGATGCAGCTCGGGGAGGCGGTGCTCGTCTCGCTGAAGATGATCCGCGTTAACAAGCTGCGGGCCTTCTTCACCATCCTGGGGACGGTGATGGGGGTGACCTTCCTGATCGCCGTCATTACCCTGATCACCGGGATGGACTCCTACATGAAGGAGGACTTCGCCGGGAAGGTGTACGGCTTCAACAGCGTGATGCTGCGCCGGCGCCCGTCGGTCACCATGACCGACGACGCGGAGATGCGCCGGACCTGGCGCCGGCGTCCGCGTCTGACCTTCGAGGACGCGGGCTGGCTGGAGGAGCGGATGGAGACGCCGGGGGTCCTCTCCATCAGGTCCGATCGTAGCGGCACGGTGGATGGCCCGGATGGGCGCACTCTGGAAGGGGTTGACGTCTCCGGAGCCTCGGCCAGCTACTTCACCTCGCGCGACATGGGAGTGGAGCTGGGACGGGTCTTCTCCGAGCAGGAGGCGGAGCGGGGGGTCCCGGTGGTGGTGATCGGAAAGGACGTGGCCGATAAGCTCTTCGAAGGGCGGACCCCGCTCGGGAAGACGGTGCGGGTCCAGGGGTTTCCCTACCGGGTGGTCGGGGTCCTGGAGAAACAGGGCTCGCTCTTCGGCCTCTCCATGGACAACGTGGTGATCGCCCCCGCCAGGTCACGGGTCAACGGCTACGTCAACCCGCACGACGTGGTGGACGAGATCACCTTCAAGGTGGTGGACGCCAGCCTGGTCCCACGGGCCATGGCCGAGATGGAGGGATGGATGCGGATCCGCCACCGGCTGCGCCCGGGGGAGGCCAACGACTTCGAGCTGGAGACGGCGAGCGAGAGCCTCGCCTTCTGGAACAAGGTCGCCACCTACCTGATGCTCGCGCTCCCCCTCCTGGTGGGGATCTCCCTGGTAGTGGGAGCGGTGGTCATCATGAACATCATGCTGGTGGCCGTGACGGAGCGGAC
>DATAAL010000577.1:0-1622 GCA_036260145.1 Longimicrobiaceae bacterium
ACCCCGACGACCTCCCCGCCGCCCGCGCGGCGTTCGAGCGCCTCCTGGCCCAGCCCGGCGGCGCCGTGGACGCCGAGCTGCGCATGCGCCACCGCGACGGCGCCTGGCGGGTGGTGGAGCTCTCGGCCCGCAACCTCCTGCACGACCCGGCGGTGGGGGGGATCGTCTACAACGTCCGCGACATCACCGAGCGGCGGGCCAGCGAGGAGGCGCTGCGCCGGCGCGAGCGCCACTTCCGCTCGCTGATCGAGATGGGGCAGGACGTCATCACCGTGCTGGAGGGCGACGGCGACGTGCGCTTCGCCAGCCCCTCGGTGCAGCGGGTGCTGGGGTACGAGCCCGGGGAGCTGGTGGGCGGCTACCTCTTCGAGCACGTGCACCCCGACGACGTCCCCGCCGCGCTGGAGGGGTTCGACCGCGCCATCCGCACCCCCGGCGAGCCGCAGTGGACGGAGTTCCGCGTGCGGCACCGGGACGGCGGCTACCGGACCCTGGAGACCATCGCCACCAGCCTGCTGCACGATCCCGACGTCCTGGGGATCGTGGTGAACTCCCGCGACGTCACCGAGCGTAAGCAGGCGGAGGAGGCGCTGCGCCTGTCGCAGCAGCAGTTCCTGCAGGCGCAGAAGTTCGACGCCATCGGGCGCCTGGCCGGGGGCGTGGCGCACGACTTCAACAACCTGCTCACCGCCATCCGCGGCAACGCCGAGCTCCTCCTGCTCGACATCCCGCCCGACGACCCGGGCCGCGAGGACGTGGAGGAGATCCGCCGCGCCGCCGAGCGGGCCGCCGGGCTCACCCGCCAGCTGCTGGCCTTCAGCCGGCGGCAGGTGCTGCAGCCGCGCGTGCTGGACCTGAACGCGGTGGTGCTCGACATGGAGCGCATGCTGCGCCGGCTGATCGGCGAGGACGTGGAGCTCGTCACCCGACTGGAGCGGACGGCGGCCCACGTGCGCGCCGACCCGGGGCAGCTCGAGCAGGTGCTGCTGAACCTGGCGGTGAACGCCCGCGACGCCATGCCCTCGGGGGGCCGGCTGATCGTGGAGACGCGCAACGCCCGCCTCGACGAGGAGCTGAAGCGCACCTACCCGTACGTGGTCCCCGGCCCCTACGTGCTGCTGGCGGTGACCGACACCGGCCACGGGATGGACCGCGAGACGCAGGAGCGCGTCTTCGAGCCGTTCTTCACCACCAAGCCGCGCGGCACGGGGCTGGGGCTCTCGACGGTGTACGGCATCGTCAAGCAGAGCGGCGGCTACATCTGGGTGTACTCGGAGCCGGAGAACGGCACCACCTTCCGCATCTACCTCCCCCCGGTGGAGGCCCCCTCCGAGGAGGCCGCCCCCGGGCCCGGCGCCGCCGCCCCCACCCGCGGCGCCGAGACGGTGCTGCTGGCCGAGGACGAGGAGACGGTGCGGCGCCTCGCCAAGCGGGTGCTGCAGCGGAGCGGCTACACCGTGCTGGAGGCGGCCGACGGCGAGGAGGCGCTCCGGGTGGCCGAGGCGCACCGCGGGCCGATCCACCTGCTGGTGACGGACGTGGTGATGCCGCGCCTGGGGGGCCGCGACCTGGCGGCGCGCCTGCTGGCCGCCCGCCCGGGGCTGCGCGTCCTGTACGTGTCG
>DATAAL010000578.1:0-4044 GCA_036260145.1 Longimicrobiaceae bacterium
CCCCGGCCGCCCTCCTCTTGAAGCTTCCCCTCGGATCGCCAGCTCCGGCTCCCCGGCCCGCTTCACCCTGCAGTGTACCTCCGGAGCGCACTGCCGGAAATCGTACGGAAAACGGTGCCGGGAAGACTCCCACGCCCCACCTGCGGCTGGAATCATGCATACACATGCGAACACCGGGCGTCCTATTCCAATCCGCCCGGAGAAGGAGCCTGTCTTTCGGTCGCCGCGCCCGTTCGGACCCCCCGGTCGTGTCCCCATCCCGGGCATCCCGGCGAGCGGGGCGGGGGAACGCGAGCGACGCGACCGGCTCGGCCACGACTTCGGGAGGGTGGCTGTGGCGCGGGAGGGGAGTCTGCCGGTGGCCGAAGCTCCCATCCAGTGCCTTCGGGACCAGGACGCCCTCCGCAAGGCGCTGATCAGGGCAGAGCACGATCCGGACGACCCGCACCTCGCGAAGGTCCTCTCGGCGGCGGGGAAGTTCCACGGGCAGCAGCAGCCGGGATTCTTCTCATGGGGGTCCACCCGGCAGGGGTTCGCGGACCAGCGCGCCAAGGCACTGGACAGCATGGAGCACGGCGTCTATTCGTGGCTCCGCGAGAACCCCAAGGTGCGGACCAGCAGCGACCAGCACAAAACGATGATGGGCCTTCTGGACGAGATCCAGGAAGCCCACACCGTCCACACCGACTACGTCCACCAGCAGAACCTCAAGCTGTACACCCCGGACCGCGACAAGCTGACCCCTACGGAGCAGAACAGGCTCCAGCAGGCGTGGGAAAAGCTCCGCAAGGGAACCGGGCTGATCAAGACACCTTCCGACCGGGACGCTCCGCAGGCGAGCCGCGAAGTGCGGGCGATGCACGCTCGTCTCCTGTCACGTCCCGGGGGGCGGAAGCTCCTGTACGACCTGCTGGAGGGCGATGAGAGCGCCGGAGCCACCACGGTGACCGTCCACCCCACCCCTGCCGACACCTCCACTCCGGAGGAGCGCAGCAGGCGGCGGCGGCTGCGCAAGCGCTACAACGAAAAGCTCGCGCCCCTGATCCGCGAACAGCAGACGAGAGTCGAGGGACTGGGCGGGAACATTCCCGACCTGAACCGGCGGCTCCACGACGAGAGCGACCAGGCCCCGGATATCTCCACGTTCCGGCGAGAGATGAGAAAGCTCGACCAGCTGGAGACTAAGGCCGGCCGCTTCACCGACGAGACCCGTCCGGACTACATGCCGATGCGGGACCCCGATCCTGCGGTCGCGTCTGCGAACAGCACCGGTGCGGCGTCGCTCAGGCCGGACAACACGCCCGGGCCGGGAACCGGCTCCACGGTGCGGCTCCGCACCGGACTCAAGGACAGCGAGCAGATGAACCAGGACGCGCAGGGGAACTACATTCCCGCGCCCGCCTTCGTGGTGTACGGCCATGAGCTGGTCCACGCCCTCCACTACAAGCGCGGAACCAAGCGCTCGGACGGCATCCCCAGGGGATCCAAGCTGGCGGACTACCACAATCAGGAAGAGTACCAGACCATCGAGACCAGCGGGCACGAGGGGATCAGCGAGAACCTGCTCCGCAGGGAGCACGGCCTCTCCCGGCGGAAGTTCCACACCGGGAAGCCCCGCGAGGAGGTTCAGGAAGAGCACGCCGCGGCGGACGAAGCCGACCGGCAGCGCGCTGCCGCGTGGGCGCAGGAGGTGAAGCGGCGCCAGCAGATCGGCAACCAGCTCGCCAAGAACCGTCCCAAGCGCAGACGGAAGAAGAAGCGCTGACCGGAGTGGGCGAAGGGAACGCGGAGGGGTATATTGGTGGGTCCCGTACTCCCGAGCTCCCGGTGGCACACCCCTGGCGCAGATGTCCGTACCCGTGCTCCGCACACTTTTCCTCGCTACCGCCCTTCTCACACTCGCCACAGCCAAGGGTGCCGGCCAGTCGCCCGTGCGTGGGGTGCGGGTGGAGGCGGACAACGACGCCTTCAACTTCTGGATTCCCGTCCCTCGCCCGGACCACGACTACACCCATGGCGGACGCATCGTCATCGACGCCGACGCCGCACCAGGGTGGGGGAAGCGGCTGGCCCCGCGGCTGCGTCCCTGCGCCAGCGCCGTAAGGGCGGGTGAGCGCTGCATGGCCACCCGGTTCGAGGTGGGGCAGAAAATCTACACTCCCCGGCGCGACGCCGAATCCCCCCTTCCGGGGGAGCGTCCCTATGCAGGATGGCTGTACGGCTCGGCGACGGCGCGCGTCCTGGACGGTGAGAGCGAGCGATCCCTGGAGGTGGAGGCCGGCGTAACCGGACCACCGTCGCTGGGGGAGGCGGTACACACCGGCCTCCACCACATCGTGGGGTTCTGGGAGCCTCAGGGGTGGAGGAATCAGCTCCGCTTCGAGCCCGCCGTCGCCGTGCGTGCTGGAATTGCCCGTCTGCTGGCGGAGCCCCGGGCCAGCGGGGTGCGGGTCGCTACCGTGGCACCGCACCTGGCGGTCGGCGCCGGGAACCTCCTGGCCGGTGCCCAGGCGGGGATCCGCGCTCAGGCCGGGTACGGCGTGCCACACCCCTGGGAGGCCGGATCCGTGCCGGAACCGAAGGTAGCCGCCTACGTCCTCGGCGCGGTGCGGGGGGAGTGGGTGGCACACTCCCTCTTCCTCGATGGGAACACCTTCCGGCCGAGCCCCCGGGTGGAGCGGATCCCCCTGGTGGGTGAGTACGAGGTCGGAGCCGCGCTCCGGGTGGGAGGGGTCCTGGCCGAGTACCGGGTGGTGACCCGGGGGCGGGAGTACCGGACCGAGCCCGACGCCCACCGGTACAGCACGATCGTCATCGGATACCGGCGGGGGTATTGAAGCCGGTCGTGTCTTCTCCGGCGCGGCGCGGAGCCTGCGGCGGGCACGGGGGTTGAGTATCGCCGGCAGGATGGAGATTCGGTGGTGGCAACCGCTGAGGAGAGAGAGATGGCGAGCAAGGAGACCGCGGAAAAGGTAGTCCGGCCGGAGCGGGAGTGGCGGGAGAGGCTCACCCCCGAGCAGTACCACATTACCCGGGAGAAGGGGACGGAGCGCGCCTTCACTGGAGAGTACTGGAACACCAAAGACAGCGGAGTCTACCGCTGCGTCTGCTGCGGGCAGGAGCTGTTCGAGTCGAGCACCAAGTACGATTCCGGGAGCGGTTGGCCGAGCTTCTGGGCTCCCGCTTCGGAGGATGCGGTGCGCACGGAGGCGGACGACAGCTTCTTCCTGCGGCGGACCGAGGTGATGTGCAGCCGCTGCGAGGCGCACCTGGGGCACGTGTTCGAGGACGGGCCCCGGCCTACGGGGCTGCGGTACTGTATCAACTCCTCGGCGCTGAAGCTGGACCGGGAGGGTTCGTCCGAGGAGGCGTCCGGGTCTTCGGGTGTGTCGTAGCCGGGGCGCTCCGGCAGCCGGGGTTCGCCCGCGAGGGGTTCCCCGCCGCTACCTCGGGATCGGCGGGCGCTGGCGCGATCATGAGGGGGGGGCCATACTGGTGGAGGACGGGCGGGCCCGGCGCTGCGGCGAAACCGGGTGGTCGCCGCCGTTCGGGGATCCACCGCAGAGCAGGAGGAGAGGAGATGCCGACACGAAACGCCAGCGCCACCTGGGAGGGCGGGCTGCAGGGGGGGAAGGGGAGCTTCGAGGGAGAGAGTGGGGCCATCGGAGGGAGCTACTCCTTCGGTTCGCGCTTCGCCGACGCCGGGGGGACGAACCCCGAGGAGCTCCTCGCGGCCGCCGAGGCGGCCTGCTACAGCATGGCCCTCTCCGCGGGGCTGGAGAAGAGGGGGACCCCCGCCACCCGTGTTCGCACCGAGGCGGCGTGCACCATCGAGAAGGTGGGGGAGGGGTTCAAGATCACCACCTTGAGGCTGCGTGTGCGCGCCCGAGTCTCCGGTGTGGACGAGGCCACGTTCCAACGGACCGCGGAGGCCACCAAGACCGGGTGCCCCGTGTCGCAGGCGCTGGCGGGGGTGAAGATCGAGCTGGACGCCGCGCTAGAGTAGCCGCGCCTCCCGCACTCTCGCGATCGGACCGGAGTGCC
>DATAAL010000579.1:0-2411 GCA_036260145.1 Longimicrobiaceae bacterium
GATCGAGCCGGGGGAGGTGGAGGCGGTGCTGAGGGAGCACGCGGAGGTGCGGGAGGCGGTGGTGCTGGTGCGGGAGGCGGATGGGGGCGCGGCGGGCGAGAAGCGCCTGGTGGGCTATGTGGTCCCCGACGCCGCAGAGAGTGCCGCCCCGAGAGACGAGCTCCACGAGGAGTTCGTGCACGAGTGGGAGTCGCTCTTCGGCAGCACCTACGGCGGCGAAGCCGCGGACGAGGACCCGACCTTCAACATCGTGGGCTGGAACAGCAGCTACACCGGAGAGCCCATCCCCGCCGAGGAGATGCGGGAGTGGGTGGAGGACGCCGCCGGCCGTCTGCGCGCGCTGCGTCCCCGCCGGGCGCTGGAGATCGGGGTGGGCACGGGCCTGCTGCTCTTCCGCCTGGCGCCGGAGTGCGACGAGTACTGGGGTACCGACTTCTCCGTGGAGGCGATTCGCTACCTGGAACGCCACGTCTCGTGGCGCGAGCTGCAGGGAGTGCGGCTGCTGGAGCGCGCCGCGGCGAACTTCAGTGGCATCCCCCAGGGCTACTTCGACCTGGTCGTCATCAACTCGGTGGCGCAGTACTTCCCCGGCGTGGAGTACCTGCTGCGGGTGCTCGAGGGTGCGGTCGCCGTGCTCGCGCCCGGAGGGACGCTGTGGGTGGGCGACGTGCGCAGCCTGCCGCTCCTGGAGGCGTTCCACGCCTCGGTGGAGCTGGCCCGGGCGCCGGAGAACCTTCCTGTAGCGACGCTGCGGGAGCGCCTCCGCCGGCGGGTCACGCGGGAGAAGGAGCTGCTGCTGGACCCGGAGTTCTTCCGGGCTCTGCCGCATCGGCTGCCGCGCATCACGGGCGTGGAACTGCGTCTCAAGGAGTCGCGGCACGCCAACGAGATGACGCGGTTCCGCTACGACGTGCTGCTGCACGTGGAGTCGAACGCCGCTCCGGTCGCGCCCGAGTGGCGTAGCTGGGACGGGCTGGGCGGCATGGAAGCGCTCAACGGGTTGCTGGTGGAGGAGGCACCGGAGGTGCTGGTGGTCTCGCGGGTGCCGAACCCGCGCGTAGCCGGGGCCCTGGCGGTGCTGGACGCGCTCGATACGGGCACAGCGCCGGGAGGTGTGCCGGAGCTGCGTGCCCGGGCCGCCGGGCGGGAGGCGGCCGCGCCCCCCCCGGAAGCGTTCCAGGTGCTGGCGGAGGCGCATGGCTACCGGGTCCGTACCCGGTGGGCGGCGCGCGGCGGGCCCGGCGAGTACGACGCGCTGCTGGTCCGGGATGGTGTGGAAGCGGCGCTGCTGGAGGACGTTGTGGCGCCGCGGCCATGGAGTGCGTACGCCAGCGACCCGCTGGCAAGCCGTCGGGCTCGCTGGCTCCTGCCGGAGCTGCGTGCCTGGCTGAAGGATCGGCTCCCCGACTACATGGTTCCGGGAGCGCTGGTGCTGCTGGACGCGCTTCCGCTCACCCCCAACGGCAAGGTCGACCGCCGGACCCTCGTCGCGCTCGAATCCGCAGCCGCGGACGAGACGTACCTGGCGCCGCGGAACGGGACGGAGGAGCTGCTGTGCGGGATCTGGGCGGAGGTGCTGGGGAGGGAGCGGGTGGGGGTGGAGGAGAACTTCTTCGAGCTGGGCGGGCACTCGCTCCTAGCCACTCAGGTGGTCTCGCGGGCACGGCAGGCGTTCGGGGCCGAAGTCCCCCTGCGGGCGCTCTTTGAGGCGCCCACGGTGGCCGCGCTGGCCGAGCGCCTGCAAGGCGCGTCCGGCGCGGAGCGCTCGGCTGCCTGGCGCATCCCCCTCCGTAGGGGCGAGGGTCCGGCGCCGCTCTCCTTCGCGCAGCAGCGGCTCTGGTTCATCCACCAGCTCGATCCGCAGAGCAGCGCCTACAACATGCCCAACCCACTGCGGCTGCGCGGTAGGCTGGACGTGGTCGCGCTGCGCCGCAGCCTCACCGAGGTGGTACGCCGCCACGAGGCCGTGCGCACCGTCCTGGTGAACCGGGACGGAGAGGCCGTGCCGGTGGTCCTGCCGCCCACGCCGGTCCCGTTCCCCGTGCTGGACCTCACCGCGCTCCCCGAGGAGCCCCGCCGCGCCGAGGTGCTGCGCCGGCTCACGGAGGAGGGGCTGCGCCCCTTCGACCTCATGCGCGGACCGCTGCTGCGCGTGCTGCTGGTGCGGATCGCCGAAGAGGAGTGGGCACTCTGCTTCACCCTGCACCACATCGTCAGCGACGGCTGGAGCATGGGCGTGCTGGTGCGCGAGGTCTCTGCGCTCTATGGCACCTATTCGCGTGGGCAGGCGTCGCCGCTGCCGGAGCTGGAGCTGCAGTACGCCGACTTTGCCGCCTGGCAGCGCGCGTGGCTCACCGGCGAGCGGCTGGAGGCGCAGCTGGCGTACTGGCGCGAGAAGCTCCAGGGCGCTC
>DATAAL010000580.1:0-1976 GCA_036260145.1 Longimicrobiaceae bacterium
CGGAGCTGCTCCGCGCCCGCGGCGCGGAGGTGCACCTGACCCGCACCGCCGACACCCCGGTGGAGCTGGGGGCGCGGACGGCGCTGGCGGTGCGCGTGGACGCGCACCTCCTGGTGTCGGTGCACAACAACGCCCCGGGCGAGGGGGCCAACCCCTTCCGGGCCACCGGGACCAGCACCTACTATTTCCACCCCTTCTCGGCCGACCTGGCGCGGCACCTGAACCGGGAGATCGTGGCGGTGACGCAGATCCGCGACCTGGGGGCCCGGCAGGGGAACCTGGCGCTGGTCCGCCCTACCTGGATGCCCAGCACCCTCACGGAGTCGCTCTTCCTGCTGATCCCCGAGCAGGAGGCGGCGCTCCGCGACCCTGCGTTCGCGCGGCGCCTGGCGGAGGCGCACCTCCGCGGGATCGAGGCGTTCCTGCGCGCCCGCGCCGGCGGCGGGGCGATCCCCTGATGCGCGCCGTCGTCATCCCCCGCCCGGGGGGCCCGGAGGTCCTCCAGGTCGTGGAGCGCTCCGTCCCCGAGCCGGGACCCGGGGAGATCCGGGTGCGGGTGCACGCCTCCGCGCTGAACCGAGCCGACCTCCTGCAGCGGCGGGGGGCGTACCCGGCCCCTCCCGGGGCTCCCCAGGACATCCCGGGGCTGGAGTACGCCGGGGAGGTGGACGCCGTGGGGGAGGGAGCCGGGCTGTGGGCGGTGGGGAACCGGGTGATGGGGATCGTGGGGGGCGGCGGGCACGCCGAGTACGTGGTGGTCCACGAGCGCGAGGCCATCCGCATCCCGCAGGGGCTCTCCTTCGAGGAGGCGGCGGCGGTCCCGGAGGCCTTCCTCACCGCCTACGACGCCCTGTTCCGGCGGCTGGAGCTGGAGATGGGGGAGCGGGTGCTGATCCACGCCGTGGGGAGTGGGGTGGGGACTGCGGCGCTCCAGCTCGCCCGCGCGGCAGGGGCCCTGGTGATCGGCACCTCGCGCAGCGCCGACAAGCTCCGCCGCGCCGGGGAGCTGGGGCTGGACGTGGGGATCGACGCCTCGAAGGAGGACGTGGCCGAGGCCCTCAACCAGGCCACCTACGGGAGCGGGGTGCACGCGGTGGTGGACCTGGTGGGGGGGAAGAGCCTGGAGACGGCGCTGCGGGGGCTGGCGCTGGGGGGGAGGGTGGTGGTGGTGGGGACGGTGGGGGGGTCCCGGGCGGAGATCGACCTGGGGCTCCTCCTGCGCCGCAGGATCCGGATCATCGGGACGGTGCTCCGCTCCCGCCCCCTGGAGGAGAAGATCTCGCTGGCGCGGGAGTTCTCCAAGACGGTGCTCCCGCTCCTCTCCTCGGGGAGGATCCGCCCGGTGGTGGACCGCGTCCACCCCTTCGAGGAGATCGCCGAGGCCCAGCGCCGGATGGAGGCCAACGACTCCTTCGGGAAGATCGTGCTGAGGTGGTAGAAAAGCCTGCCTCCCATCCCCCCGCCCCCTTCCCCCGCAAGCGAGGGAAGGGGGAGCACGACGCAGGGCATGGAAAGGCCGGCCGTTGCATGAGGGATGTGCGCCCGAAGGGGCGAGACCCCGCGGCTGTTTGCGGGGGCTCGACTCCGTTGGACACGGTGGTTTCGTGTCCTACGGAGCGCCAGCCCGACCCCCGCGCAGCGGGGGGCACGCCCACACCCGCAGTTCAGAGCCGTTGCCGTTCAAGAAAGCCGCCCCAGACGAGAACCCGATGATCAAGCCCGTAGACATCTACCGCAAGCACTCCCCTCCCGACCCATCCACCCCCCGCCCCGTGCGCCTCTCCCAGGTGACCTTCGCCGACCTGGCCGAGCCGCACAGCATGAACGTGGCGGGGACGCTCTTCGGCGGCACCATCCTGGGGTTCATCGACCGCGCCGCGGCGTTCTGCGCCATGAAGCACGCCGGACGCCCGGTGGTCACCAAGAGCATGGACAGCGTGGAGTTCAACCAGCCCATCCACATCGGCGAGCTGGTG
>DATAAL010000581.1:0-4739 GCA_036260145.1 Longimicrobiaceae bacterium
CGCGCCCGTCGCGTCCCCGGAAAACCGCGAGGTCGGTGATGCGGGTGCGGGGGACGGGGGCGCGGCCCACCACCTCGAAGCGGGGGCCGGAGTCCCCGCGGCCCTGCGCCGGGGTGGCCGTGTGCGCCAGCGCGGCGGCAGCGGCGAGGAGTCCGAGGGTAAATGCGGTACGGCTCATGGCTGGCTCACTGCTGGAGGGACCGCGACGCGGGGGTATGAGGCGACCTGCATAGGACGAGCCGTAGCGTGAGGAATGTGCGCCCGGAGGGACGAGACCGGCCCCCGCGCCAGCGGGGGACACGCCCCAACCAGTCCGTTCCCCTAACCCCGCTCAGCCATCGATCCGTTCCCGGAGAAACTCCACGATCCGATCCTCGGCGACCCGCACCTGCTCCATGGTGTCGCGGTCGCGGATGGTGACGGTCCCGTTCTCCATCGTCTCCCCGTCCACCGTGATCCCGAAGGGCGTCCCCGCCTCGTCCTGCCGGCGGTAGCGCCGCCCGATGGCCCCGGACTCGTCGTAGAAGCTCGGGATCCCGCGGCGCCGCAGGTCTTCGTGGATGGTGGTGGCGCGCT
Source organism: Longimicrobiaceae bacterium (assembly GCA_036260145.1). Classification (GTDB taxonomy): domain Bacteria; phylum Gemmatimonadota; class Gemmatimonadetes; order Longimicrobiales; family Longimicrobiaceae; genus JAFAYN01. The sequence goes on from DATAAL010000581.1 coordinate 577, forward strand.
CCGGCATCGCGTCCTTCTTCACCAGGGGGAAGACCCCCACCTTGATGGGCGCCAGCGAGGGCGTGATCCCCAGCACCACGCGCGTCTCCCCCTCCACCTCCTCCTCGCGGTACGCGCCGAAGAGCACCGCCAGGGTGATACGGTCCGCGCCCAGCGAGGTCTCGATGATGTAGGGGAGGTATCGCTTGTTCAGCGCGGGGTCGATGTACTCCAGCCGCTTTCCGCTGTACTCCTGGTGCCGGCGCAGGTCGAAGTCGGTGCGGTTGTGGATCCCCTCCACCTCGCCCCACCCCTCGTCGCCGATGGTCCCGCCGAAGAAGAACTCCACGTCCACCGCGGCCTTGGCGTAGTGGGCCAGCTTGTCCTCCGGGTGCGGCGTGAGCCGGAGCCGGTCGGGGGAGAGCCCCAGCACGTCGCGGTGCCAGGCCACCCGCGCATCCCGCCACCTCTCGAACCACTCGTCGTCGGTGCCCGGCTCCACGAAGAACTGCATCTCCATCTGCTCGAACTCGCGGGTCCGGAAGGTGAAGTTCCCCGGGGTGATCTCGTTGCGGAACGCCTTGCCGATCTGCGCGATCCCGAAGGGGACCTTCTGCCGCGCCGAGGTCTGCACGTTCAGGAAGTTGACGAAGATCCCCTGCGCGGTCTCGGGGCGGAGGTACACCGTGGCGGCGCTGTCCTCGGTGGGACCCATGAAGGTCCTGAACATCAGGTTGAACTGCCGCGGCTCCGACCACCTCCCCGTTACCCCGCACGAGGGGCAGCGGACGGCGGCCAGGTCGGCGGCTCCCGCCTCGCTCTGCAGGGTGTCCTCGCGGAAGCGGCGGTGGCAGTTGAGGCACTCCACCAGCGGGTCGCTGAACTCCGCGACGTGGCCGGACGCCTCCCACACGCGCGGGTGCATCAGGATGGCGGCATCCAGCCCCTCGATGTCGTCGCGCTCGTGCACCATGGAGCGCCACCAGGCCTCCTTGACGTTGCGCTTCAGCTCCACGCCGAGGGGGCCGTAGTCCCACACGGAGCCGGTGCCGCCGTAGATCTCGGAGGACTGGAAGACGTAGCCCCGCCGCTTGCTGAGCGAGACCAGCTTGTCCATCAATTCGGTGTCGGCCATGACTTGCTGTATGTCGGATCCCTGTAGAGCGCGTCGGCGGTGGAGGGGGATATTAGCGGGGGGGCCATTCGGTAGGCAAATGCGGCGCTTTGACCCGGAACGCGCGGTGGAGAGACAGGGCCCCGGCCGGACGGGCGGCTCCGCCCCCCCCCGCCAGGGAAGAGCGGTGGACGGCGGAGCCACGGGACGAGCTCAGAGCGGGACGATGATCTCGTGGACCTCCCTGGCCCGGTAGCCGCCCGCCCCGTCCGGAACGACGTGCCACCAGCGGACCAGCGCCTCCGGAGCACCGGTGACGTAGCCATCGATCTCTTCCAGGGGAACCACCACGGTCGCTCCGGGCACCAGGCGCACGCAGCCGGGGCCCGGATCGGCGCAGGGCGCGAACATCGCCAGCCACCCGCGGTTCCACACGGCGTAGGCCATCGGCCGGCCCGTCCGGTTGGTGACCTGTACCCCGCCGGTCACCCGGCTCGCCTGGACACCGTTTTCCACCACCTCCTCGTCGAGCCCGGGGCCGGTGGCGGAGACCTGTCCGCAGCCGGCCGAGGCCAGCGGGAGACAGATCAGTGCAACTCCCAGTATTCGCATTGGTCGGCCTCCATTGCAACGGGTCAGGGCGCGGTGATCTTGCCGATGAACAGGATCGATCCGCTGAAGCGCTCCCGGATGACTACGAGGAAGGGACGGTCCACCACGAACGAGGGTGGCAGGCTCTCCACCACCGTGACCGAGGTGACCGCGACGGCCTCGGTACCCTGCTCGTTGACGTCCACGTAGGTCTTCTGCTTGACCTCGCTGACCCACAGGCCGTGTCCGAGCGGCGACAGGCCCGTGAAGTCCGCCTCGCCCGCCCTGAACGCCCGCCGCATCCCCAGAGCCTGGAGCGCGGCGTCGAGCTGCTTCTCGTACTCGATCCGGAACCTGGGGAGGGCGACCTCCACCTCGCGCTCCGCGAACTGGCCCATCCACCGTTGCCACTCGCCCGCGTCGAGCCGCGCGACCAGCGCATCCAGGTCGGTCCCGCGCGCCGGGAGGAGGACCGTCATGGAGAAGGCGCCGCGGCCGTAGGGGAGGTCCACCGCCTCGAAGAGCGGCGTGGAGAGGTGACGTACGCTCCCCCTGCGGTGCATCATCTTCACCGTCCGACGCGAGCCGTCCGCACCGGTGAACGGGGCGTCGCGCGTCCGGCGTGGATCGAACTGCTGCGTCCAGCTCCCCTTGAAGTAGATGGCGTTGATCAGGTACATCACGACGTTCCCGGGGATCCGCTCGCCGACGATCGTTTTGATCCTCCCCCTGGTGCTCCGGGACACCCAGTTGTTGATGGTGGCGGCTGCACCCGGGTCCGCGAAGTCGAGGGTGGCGACCTCGGCGTCGAAGTAGCTCCGACCCGTCTGGAGGAACGCCGGCTCCACGGGGAAGTCCCGGCGAGCCCAGATCGAGTTGCCGATCAGCATCTCGACGCCCGGGTCCAGGCCCCGCAGCAGGTTGATCAGGCTTCGGTACGACGCGTTCATCTCGTTGAGCGATATGCGCTCGAAGCCGAGGGTCGCGCGCATCTCTTCCAGGGTGGCACCGCGGGCGCCGTTGGTGGTCATCCCGAGCGCCATGGAGGCGCTCAGGGGGGAGATGAAGATGTTCGAGGCGGTGTCGGCCCGGTCTACCTCGCGCAGCAGCCCGAAGGCGAAGCGGTTGCTCCCCTCGATCAGGCCGCGCTCGGCGGCGCTCAGCTCCCGCGGCAGCGCCTTGAGCGGCTCCGGCTTCCCGCCGGGTCCGGTAGGACTCTCGCATCCGGAGACGGCCACCAGGGCGGCGGCTCCGAGGACACAGCGGACGGCTCCTGCCTTCATGGGACCTCCTTTCTGATCGGGGGACGGCGCTCAGATCTGCCAGCTCACCCCCACCACGGGGATGAGCGGGAGCGCCGCCAGCGGACGTGGCTCTGCGTCGCGGCCATGCCGGTAGTCGTAGAACAGGGCGTCGCGGCGGCCCAGTGCGTTCAGCACCCGCAGGTAGGGGGACACCTTCGTGGCCCTCCCCTGCCAGCGGGGCGTGAAGGTGCGGGAAATCCCCAGGTCCACGCGGAGGTACGAATCGCCCGGGGTGGTAGGGAACGGGAGGGACTCGGTGGCGCCCCGCACGGACTGGGCGAGGACCTCCATGCGCGCGCCCAGCTCGGTGGATTCCTGATCCACGTGGATGGCCGTATAGGGGAGGTCGGCGCCGTATGCCACCCGGAGGTCGGCATCCCCCCAGCGGCCCAGGGTCCCCGCCACCGCCGCCGAGAGGGTGTGCCGGCCGTCGAACACCTGGCGGGTGCCCCCGGTCGGCGGGGACCAGACCCAGGCGAGGGAGTAGCCAAGCCACCCTCGCAGCGCGCCGGCCTCCCGACGTACCCAGAGGTCGACCCCGGAGGTATGGGCCCGCTCCATCCCGGGTACCGCCAGCCCCTCGAAGGTCTTGAAGAACCCTTCCACCCCGAGCCGGATGCCCGGCTCCATCTGCTGGTGAAGCGCGAGGCTCAGATGGGAGGCGCGGCCGACCGCGAGCCCCGCGGGGATGAAGACGCTGTCGGGACGGATCCGCCCGGGCCGGGTCGACTCCACCCTGTCCCAGGCACGGACGATCTGGTGGTACCGCCCCGCGGCGAGGGACAGGGAGGCCTGCTCGCCCGGTAGCCAGGTCACCGCCAGCCGCGGGGAGAATCGGGGGTCGGGATCGGCTGAGAAGAGGTCGCCGCGCATCCCCCCCCGCACCCGCAGGCGGGGAATCGGTTGCCAGGAACCCTCCAGGTAGGCGCCGCCGGTGCGGCTCTCCGCATCCCGCCCCTCGCTGCGCAGCCACATGCGGTCGAGGGAGGTTCCATACCCGACCCGCACGGGTCCTTCGCCCCGCGTGAAGTCGGCGGTGGCGCGCACGCGGCTCGTACCGCCCCCCGCGGGGCTCGTGGATGGGAGGTGGGCGTCGAACCCGCTCCACGCCACGCCGACCTCGGACGCGGATCCTCCCAGGCGTCCCCGGTAGCGGAGCGAGAAGGCGGTGTTTC
>DATAAL010000582.1:0-3085 GCA_036260145.1 Longimicrobiaceae bacterium
GGGAGCGGACGGAGCGCGAGGTGCTGGGAGTGGTGCGCGCGGCCGGCTCGGAGGTGCGGGAGGTGGTCCTCACCCGCAACCGCCGCATCATGGCCTCGCTGGTGGGGGGCGGGAGCACGCTCCGTCTCCACCACTCCTTCGCCTCCGCCCCGGACGCCGTGCTGCACGCGGTGGCCCGGCTCTTCGCCGCGCGCTCGACGCGGGAGCGCACCGCCGCGCGGCGGGTGGTGCGCGGCTTCCTGGCGGCGCTCCCGCGGAAGGCCCCCGCGGCGCCCCGTAAGCGCCGGATCCCCCGCGCGGACCGGGAGCACCTGGAGCGGCTCCGCGCCGAGTTCGAGCGGACCAACCGGGAGCACTTCGGGGGCACGCTCCCGGAGGTGCCGATCTTCCTGAGCGGGAGGATGCGCAGCCGCAACGGTCACTTCTCCTCGCACCCGCTGGAGATCGTCATCTCCCGGAAGCTCTGCCGGGATGCGCACCCGGGCGAGGCGGAGCACACGCTCCGGCACGAGATGATTCACCTCTGGCAGCACGCCGTGGGGAAGAAGCCGGACCACGGGGCGGAGTTCCGCGCCTGGGCGCGGCGCCTGGGCGTGCACCCCCGCGCGATGCGGACGGTGTGCTGGAAGGAGTAGTCGCGACGCGCCAGGCGGGGCGGACAGGGGAGCACGAGCGTGCGTCCCCACCCTCCCCGTACGGATCCACCACCCTTCCCCGGTTGCGGGGGAGGGGTTTTTGTTCTCCGTCTCCCCGAGGTGCTGTCTCAAAGCGCGGGGCCCGTTCGTTGTAGCTCCGGACGCGCATCCAGAACCCGGTGACGTGGACGTCGACTCGATCTTCCATCGTACGTATCCGCGGCTCTTCCGCTACCTGCACCGGTTGACCGGGAGCCCGGACACCGCCGATGACCTGGCGCAGGAGAGCTTCGTCCGCCTGGTATCACGGCCTCCCCCCGACGCCGACGTGCAGCCCTGGCTCTTCCGGGTCGCCACCAACCTGTTTCTGGACGGCGCCCGGGCGGCAGGGCGCCACCGGCGCCTCCTGGCTTCGGCGCCGCTCGACCCGCCCGCGCCGCCGCTCCCGGACGAGGCGGTGGAGCACGCCGAGCGTGTGCGGCGGGTGCGGGCGGCGCTGGAGCGCATCCCCGAGCGGGACCGGGCGATCCTGCTGATGCGCGCCGAGGGCTTCCGCTACGAGGAGATCGCCCACGCCGTGGATGTGGCTCCGAGCTCGATCGGACCTCTGCTCGCCCGCGCGGTACGCCGGTTCGTCACCGTTTATTCCAGACCGGAGGGTGGCAATGACGACGCATCCGAGTGAGGGCGAGCTGCAGGCGCTGCTGGACGGGGAGGTCACCTACGTGGACCAGGAGGCGCTGCTGCGCCATCTGCGCTCGTGCGACGGCTGCAGGGGGGAGCTGGAGGAGCTCCGCCGGGCATTCGACCAGGCCATCGCCGCGCTCGTCGTGCTCGACCGCCCCGCGCCGGTCCGGGAGGCCCACCGCCGGTTGGTCCGCCGGCGCAGCCGTGGCACCTGGGGAGCCGCACTGCGCAGGGCCGCCGTACTCCTCTTCCTGGCCAGTACCGCCGTCTCCGCCGCGCTTCCCGGCTCTCCGCTCCGGGAGTGGCTCGCCACGAACGGGTGGGAGAACCGTCCTGAGGGTGAGGAAGCACGGAGGACCGTTGGCGCTCCCACCGTTCTCCAGCCGGTGCCCGCGACAGCGCCCTCGCCCACCGCGGTCTCCGTCCGTCCGGCCGACGGCCGGATGCGGGTGGTGCTGGTGCGGCCCTCCCCCGGCCTGCGGGTGCGGGTCCTCGTCGCCGACCAGGAACGGGTGCGCGTCTCCGCCGAGGGCGGAAGTTCGAGCCCCCGGTTCCGCACCTCGGCGGACCGGATCGAGGTGGTGGACGGGGACCCCGGGGAGGTGCGCGTGACCGTTCCCCGCGGGATCCTCCACTTCGTCCTTGAGGCGGGCGGGAGGAGGTACGTATCCAAGGAGGGAGACCGGCTCCACCTCTCCGGCACCGGTCCCGATCGCAGCGGACCGGAGCTGGTGTTCAAGGTCCAGCCATGATCGCGGCCCTCGCTCTCGTCGTCGGTCTCGCGCTCCCCGCGGTCCAGGACCCCCTGCCGGGGACTGTCCGTGGCACCATCCGCTCCGCCGGCGACGGCACCCCTCTCGCGGGGGCCACCGCGGCGATGTGGGCGGCGGACGCGGTCCGGCCGGCCCACACGGACAGCACCGGAAGCTACCTGCTCCGGGCGGTCCCCCCGGGGCGCAGGGTGATCCGGGCCTGGCGGCCGGATCACGAGCCCCTGGAGGTGGAGGTGGAGGTTCCCGCGGGCGGTGAGGTGATGCTCGACCTTTCCCTGCGGCCGCGGGTGATCCCGCTGGCCGGAATCCGTGTCCGTGCGGAGGCGCTCCCGGGGGCGTCCGGCGGGGGGGAAGCGGACGGCACGCCGGCTCCATCCGCTGCGCTTCAGGTCACCGGGATGAAGAGCCTGGAGAGCACGCCCGGGATTGCGGAGCTCGGGCTGGGCGGTGATCCCCGCGGCACCCCCGGGCAGGCGCCTCCGGATCCCTCCGGAGTGCTCTACGTCCGCGGCAGTGCGGCCGAGCTCAAGCTGGTGCTCCTGGACGGGGCCCCCGTGTACACCCCCTTCCACCTCGGAGGGGTGCTGGAATCCTTCGAGGCCGAGGCTCTGGGTGCCGCGCGGCTCTACCTGGGGGGGGCGCCGGCCCGGTACGGCGGAGGGCTGGCGTACGTCCTGGACCTCTCGACCCGTCCCGGTCGCGGCGAGGGCGTGCGCTCCACCGGTTCGCTGGACCTGCTCTCCACCCGGATCACCGCCGAGGGCGCCGTGGCGGGCCGGGTCCGCTACCTCCTCGCGGGACGCGCCCTCCACCAGTGGGGATTCGCTCCGCTGGCCGGCGACCCTCTCCCCTATGGGTACGGAGACGCAGTGGCCCGGGTGGACGTGGAGCTGGGCCGGGAGTCGGCGCTGAGCCTGACTGGCTTCCACAACCGCGAGGCGGCCAGGCTGGACACCCTCCCCGCGGGGCGCGACCGGGTGGAGTGGGGAA
>DATAAL010000583.1:0-3740 GCA_036260145.1 Longimicrobiaceae bacterium
GAAGCTGTACGTGGAGGACTCCCGGTCGGAGTGGATCTCCGGGGCCATCGTGTGCCTGTACGACCGGGACCGGATCTCCAGCGACGACCACCTGGGGACGGACGTCACCGACGCGTACGGGGAGGCCACGTTCCGCTTCCACGTGGACGACTTCCTGGACGTGGACGACCGGCTGGGAGGCTCCCTCCCGGAGCTGTACATCAGGGTGTACGACTCGGACGGCGAGTGCGTCGTGTCCACGCGGGCGCGGGCGGCGCCCAACGCCGTCCCCGAGCTGATCCGCATCCCGGTGGACCGGGAGACCGCCCGCCGCCACCGGCTGATCTGACCCCATGGATGCCCTCTCCGCCGCCGCCTTCGGCGTGGTGCTGGCCGCCTGCGCGGGGCTGCGCGCCTTTCTCCCCGTCTTCGGGGCGAGCCTGGCCACCCGGGTGCTGGACGTGCCGCTCCCCGACTACCTGGCCTGGCTCGACCGCCCCGAGACGCTCCTGGTGTTCGGCGTGGCCACGCTGCTGGAGATCCTGGGAGACAAGGTGCCGCTGGTGGACCACCTGCTGGACTCGGTGCAGACGCTCACCAAGCCCGGCCTCGCCGCCCTGGCCGCCACCCCCTTCCTGTACCAGCTCTCCCCCGAGTACGCGGTGGCGATCGGGATCATCGTGGGGGCGCCGCTCGCGCTGGGGGTGCACGCCACCAAGGCGTCGGTGCGGGTGGGGAGCTCGGCGGCGACCGGGGGGATGGGGAACCCGGTGCTGAGCCTGGCGGAGGACGTCGTGGCCTTTGCGGCGGTGGCGCTCGCCTTCGTCGCGCCGCTGCTGGCGCTGCTGCTGATGGCGGCGCTGGTGATCGTTCTGTTCCGGCTGGCGCGGCGGGTGCGGCGGGCGCTCCGGGGTCCCGCTCCCGTCCACCGCTGAGGACCGCGCATTGGAATTCCAGCCGCAGGACCCCGGGTACGAGGCCCGCGTCCGGGAGAGCTTCGCGCGCCAGCGGGCCATGGCCACCCTGGGCGCCCGGCTGGCGCGGGTGGCCCCGGGCGAGGTGGAGATCGAGCTCCCCTTCCGGGAGGACCTCACCCAGCAGCACGGCTTCCTGCACGCCGGGATCGTCACCGCCGTGCTGGACAGCGCCTGCGGGTACGCGGCCTTCACCCTGATGCCGGCCGACGCGGCGGTGCTGAGCATCGAGTTCAAGACCAACCTGCTCGCCCCGGCCCGCGGAGAGCTGCTGGTGGCCAGCGGGCGGGTGGTCCGCGCGGGGCGTACCGTCACCGTGTGCCAGGCCGACGCGCGGATGCTGGAGGGAGGCCGCGCGAAGCACGTCGCCACCCTGGTGGGCACCATGATGACGGTCCAGGGCCGGGAAGGGCTCGCCGGGTGAGGGCGCCCCGGGGATGCCCGCGGCGGGCGGACCTCGCCGGCTGCCGTCTCGGCACCGTCCCGCCGCCCCCTCCGGAGCTCCCATGAGCGAGCACGTAGCGATTGAGGCCCAGGGCGCGGTCCTCTCCCTCCGGCTGAACCGCCCGGAGAAGAAGAACGCGCTGACGCTGGAGATGTACGCGGCGCTGGCCGGGGCTCTCCGGGCCGTCGAGGAAGATCCCGGGGTCCGCGTGGTGCTGCTGGCCGGCACCGGCGACGCCTTCACCGCGGGGAACGACCTGGGCGACTTCCTGCAGCGCCCGCCGACGGACCAGAGCAGCCCCGTGCTCCTCTTCCTGAACGCCCTGATCTCTGCCTCCAAGCCGGTGGTGGCCGCGGTCAACGGGCTCGCAGTGGGGGTGGGGACCACGCTCCTCCTGCACTGCGACCTGGTCTACGCCGCACGGAGCGCCCGCTTCCACCTCCCCTTCGTGGGTCTGGGGCTGGTCCCCGAGGCGGGGTCCAGCCTCCTCCTCCCGCAGCGGGTGGGGCAGGCCCGGGCCGCCGAGCTCCTCCTCCTGGGCGAGTCGTTCGGGGCCGAGGAGGCGCTCGCCATGGGGCTGGTGAGCGCGGTGTTCCCGGACGAGGAGCTGGCGGAGCAGGCCGCCGAGCGCGCCCGGCGCCTGGCGCGGCAGCCACCCGCCGCGGTGCGGGCCACCAAGGCGCTCCTCCGGCGGGCCGACCGCGCCGCCCTCCCGGAGCGGATGCGGCAGGAGGGGGAGGTATTCATCGAGCGGCTCCGCTCTCCCGAGGCCCGGGAGGCGATGCAGGCGTTCCTGGAGCGCAGGGCCCCCGATTTCTCCCGCTTCCAATGAGTGACCCCACACAGCAGACCCCACCGTCTCCGGAGGCGCTGCGGCGCCTGTACACCGTGCTGGACCAGCTCCTCCGACGCATGACGCGCCGGCTCCACGGCTCACCCCGCGAGATGCAGATGGATGCGGGGAGCGCCATCAACCTGCTGTACGACGTCCGCATCCCCAACCGGGAATACGTCGCCTCCACCCTCAGCGCCCTGATCCGCGAGCTGGGCCAGCGGCGCCCCGACCTGTTCCGCTACATCACCTTCGTGGAAGGCACCCTCGTCACCCTCGATCAGATGCTCCAGAGTACACCGGAGGAGGGGGGCCCGGGAGGAGCGCCTCCCCCCGGCGGGTGAGCGGAGCGGGCACCCCGCCGGCACCTTCCAATCCGCACGGCTCGCCCCCTGACCGGCGCATGCGGCCCCACCTCCGCACCATGTGTTCCGCGCCGGGTGCCGAACCCCCGGAAACCCCGGAATTTCGGCAGCATCTACGTTGATCCATCCGTTTGCGAGGCATGGATCTCGCGGAAACGCCGCCCGGATCCGGCAGGTCCGCCGCCCCTGGACCGGCGCGCGGGCACCGCGTGGTGTTCTTCGAGCGCGACGTGCCGTACTACGCCATGAACCGTGACACCTCCCGGGCGGGGAGCTGGTGCTGTACCGGGAGTGGGACGGGGCCGTCCCGCTGGCCCGCCAGCACCTGGAGGAGGCCGACGCGGGGATGGTGACCTCGTACTGCCCGGACGGCGTCGCCGCCTCGGAGCTGATCCTGGGCTCCCGGGTGCCGGTGCGCGCGTTCTACGACATGGACACCCCGGTGACGCTGGAGGCGCTGTCCCGCGGGGAAGCGGTCCCCTACCTCCCGCCGTGGGGGCTGGGCGACTTCGACCTGGTGCTCAGCTTCACCGGGGGTGCCTCGCTGGACGAGCTGCGGGTCCGCCTGGGGGCGCGGCGTGCGCTCCCGCTCTACGGGAGCGTGGACCCGGCCGTGCACCGCCCCGTCCCTCCGGTGGAGCTGTTCCGCTCCCACCTCTCTTACCTACCTGGGCACCTACGCCGCGGACCGCCAGCCCGCGCTGGAGACGCTCTTCCTGGAAGCCGCCCGCCACCGACCCGACCTGAGGTTCCTGATCGGCGGCTCGCAGTACCCGCAGGACTTCCCCTGGACCGAAAACCTGTACTACGTGAAGCACGTGGCCCCGGGCGACCACCCGGCGTTCTACTCCTCCTCGCGCATCACCCTGAACGTCACCCGCGCCGCCATGGCGCGGACCGGGTACTGCCCCTCGGGACGGCTCTTCGAGGCAGCGGCGGGCGGGGGGAGGCGTGGGGGGTACGGACCGGCGAGGCGTACGTGGACGTGGGGACGCTGCACGGGTACCGCGAGGCGATCCACGTGCTGGAAGAGCGGCCGGCGGAGGAGGCGGACCTCCTCCCGGCCGGCCGGGTGGTGCTCACCTGAACAGGGAGGGGACGGGGTGAACTCGGCAGCCGCAGTGCCGGCGGGGCTGTCCGCCGAC
>DATAAL010000584.1:0-2140 GCA_036260145.1 Longimicrobiaceae bacterium
AGCGGGTGCTCCCGGAGCGGCTGCGGCAGTGGGCGGAGCTGGGCGTCCCGCTGGTGCACGTCTTCGGCCTCACGGAGACCACCGTCACCTCCACGCTGCTCCGCCTCCCGGCCGGTGGCGATAGCGGGGAGCGGCCCAACCTCCCGATCGGACGCCCGCTGGAGGACGCCGGGGTCTACGTGCTGGACTCGGGCGTGGAGCCGGTGCCGACGGGGGTCCCCGGCGAGCTGTGCATCGGCGGGCCGTCCGTCGCGCGCGGCTATCACGGCCGCCCGGAGCTGACGGCCGGGCGCTTCGTCCCCGACCCGTTCTCCGGCGAGCCCGGGGCGCGGCTGTACCGGACCGGCGACCGGGTGCGCCGCCTCCCCGACGGCAACCTGGAGTTCCTGGGGCGCACCGACCAGCAGGTGAAGGTGCGCGGCTTCCGCATCGAGCCGGCCGAGATCGAGGCGGCGCTGGTGGAGGATCCGGCGGTGCACGAGGCCGTCGTGGCGGTCCGCGAGGACGCGCCGGGAGAGAGGCGCCTGGTCGCCTACGTGGTGCCGCGGGGAGGAGCGCCGCTCTCGAGCGGGGAGCTCCGGGCCCGCCTCCGCGCCCGTCTCCCCGAGCACATGGTTCCGGGCGTCTTCGTCGCCCTGGACGCCCTCCCGCTGACCTCCAACGGCAAGCTGGACCGCCGGGCGCTCCCCGCTCCCGAGGCGCGCTCGCCGGAGGTGGGCCACCAGCCGCCGCGCACCGCCGCTGAGCGCGCCGTGGCGGAGGTGTGGCGGGAGGTGCTGCGCCTGGAGCGGGTGGGGATCCACGACAACTACTTCGAGCTGGGCGGCGACTCCATCCTGGCGATCCAGGTGGTGTCGCGGGCGCGCCGCGCGGGGCTGCACCTGACGCCGCGGCAGCTCTTCTCCCACCCCACGGTGGCCGAGCTGGCACGCGTCTGCGGGAGTGCCCCCGCGGGGACGGTCGAGGCCGAGCAGGGAGCGGTGACCGGACCCGTCGAGCTGACCCCGGTACAGCGCTGGTTCTTCGAGCAGGGGATGCCGGAGCCGCACCACTGGAACATGTCCGAGATGTTCGAGGTGCGGAAGCCGCTTGACGCGGCGGCGCTGGAGCGCGCCCTGGCCGCGCTGCGGACGCACCACGATGCGCTGCGGCTGAGCTTCGCGCGGGCCGGAGAAGGGTGGCGGCAGGAGAACGGGGCGCCGGACGGCCGCGCCCATCTCGTCCAGGTGGACCTGTCCCGGATCGCCGGGGAGCGTCAGCGGGAGGCTATGGAGCGCGCCGCGGCGCAGATGCAGGGGAGCCTCCGGCTGGAGGACGGACCGCTGCTGCGGGCCGGGTACTTCGCGCGTGGCGAGGGGCGGAGCGCGCGGCTCCTGGTGGCGGTGCACCACCTGGTGATGGACGGCGTCTCCTGGCGGATCCTGCTGGAGGACCTGCAGACCGCGTACGCACGGGCCCGCCGCGGCGAGCCGGTGTCGCTCCCGGCGAAGACCACCTCCTTCCAGGGGTGGTCCCGACGCCTGGCGGAGCACGTCCGGGCGGGCGGCTTCGACGCCGAGCTCCCCTTCTGGACCTGCGAGGCGCGGCGTGGCGTCGCCCCCCTCCCGCTGGACTTCCCCGGGGGACGGGAGCCCGCCCCGGAGGCGTCGGCGCGCACCGTTTCCGTGGAGCTGGGCGAGACGGAGACGCGGGCGCTGCTGCAGGAGGCGCCCAGGGCCTACCGTGCCCAGGCGGACGACGTGCTGCTGACCGCCCTGGCGCGCACCCTCGCGCCCTGGACGGGGGACGGGCGCCTGCTGGTGAACCTGGAAGGACACGGACGGGAGGATCTCTTCCCCGGGGTGGACCTGTCGCGGACCGTGGGATGGTTCACCACCCTCTACCCGGTTCTGCTGGACGTGCGCGGGGCGGAGGACGAGGGCGCGGCGCTGAAGCGGGTCAAGGAGCAGATGCGCGCCGTGCCAGGCCGCGGCATCGGCTACGGCGCCCTGCGCTACCTCTCCGCGGACCCGGAGGTGCGCGCCCGCCTGGCCGCGCTCCCGGAGCCGGAGGTCCACTTCGAGTACCTCGGGCAGTTCGACGGGGTGCTGGCGGGCGACTCGCTCCTCCGGGTGGCGCCGGAGCCCGCGGGGCCGGCAAC
>DATAAL010000585.1:0-3050 GCA_036260145.1 Longimicrobiaceae bacterium
GGACCGCCTCCCTCCGGAGGCGGCGGAACTGGAGCATCTTCCAGACGATCAGCGCCCAGGAGGCGAGCGAGAGCACCGCCAGCACCAGCATGATCAGCTTGGTGGACGGGGTCCCGTGGACGACCATGTCCCAGGCGGCGGCGAACTCGTTCTCCACGTGGGGAGCGGCGGCGCCCTGGCGCAGAGCGATTGCAGCGGTCACGAAGCCAGCGTAGTCGAGTGGGTGTGATGAGCGGCGGCCGGGCTCAGCCCGGCTCCGGACCCGGGGGGTCGCGGTCCAGCTCGAAGAGGTAGCGCGCGGTGTCCAGCACCGCCGTCCCGCGACCGTTCCCCGCCGCTTCGCGCAGGCGCACGGTGGGGGCGTGCAGGAGCTTGTTGAGGAGGGCGCGGCTCAGCGCGTCCACCGCCTCCCGGTCCTCCGGAGCCAGGTGGGCGAGGCGGCGCATCGCGCGCGCGACCTCCGCCTGGCGCACCTGCTCGCCCCGGTCGCGGAGGTCGCGGATGGTGGGCACCACGGCGAGCCCGGAGTACCACCCCCAGAACTCCTCCACCCCGGCGGCCACGATGGCCTCCGCCGCGGGGAGCTGCACCCGGCGCCGCTCCAGGTTGGCGTCGACGATCTGCGTGAGATCGTCGATGTTGTACAGGAAGACGTTGGGCTCGCTCCCCACCGCCGGCTCCACGTCGCGGGGGATGGCGATGTCGATGATGCAGAGGGGAGAGCGGACCCCGCGCCGTCGCGCCTGGCGGAAGCGGTCCCGGGTGAGGACCGGGTGCGGTGCCGCGGTGGAGCAGACCACGATATCCACCTCCCGCAGCGCACGCCCGAAGTCGTCCCAGTGGATCGCCTCCGCGCCCCACTTCACCGCCAGCTCGCGGGCCCGGTCGTAGGTGCGGTTGGCGACCAGCGCGGCGCGTGCCCCCTCCCCCCGCAGGCACTCCAGGGTGAGCTCGCTCATCTCCCCCGCGCCCAGCACCAGCGCCCGGCGTCCACGGAGCGAGCCGAAGATCTTCTTCGCCAGCTCCACCGCGGCCGAGGAGATGGAGGCTGCGCCCAGCCCCACCCCCGTCTCGCTCCGCACCCGCCCGCCCACGGCGAAAGCCGTCTGGAAGAGGCGGTTCAGCGCGCCCCCCACCATGGACCCCCCGGCGCTCACCGTCTCGTGCGCCAGCGCGTACGCCTCCTTGACCTGCCCCTGGATCTGCGGCTCCCCCAGGACCATGGAATCGAGCCCCGCGGTGACCCGGAAGAGGTGCCCGGCGGCATTACGGTCGCGGTGGACGTACAGGTGGCGCGCGGCGGACGCGGGGCTCTCCCCCAGGCGCCCCGCGAGGAGCGCCCGTGCCGCCTCCACCCCCCGGCGCTCGTCCGGGAGGGCGAGGTACAGCTCGGTGCGGTTGCAGGTGGAAAGGACCACGGCCTCCGCCGCCGCGCCCGACTCCACCAGGCCGGCAAGCATCCCGGGCACCTCGCCCCGGGCGAGGGCGAGCCGCTCCCGGACCTCGATGGGAGCGGTCCGGTGGCTGGCTCCTACGACTGCGAGAGGCATCGGGAGATGCGAGCTTCCACTTCCTCGTCCCGCCCCTCGATGGCGCTCTCGAGGAAGTCGGGAGTGATCAGATCGAACCAGAACGCCCTGCGGCGCGCCTCGTCGTCGGGCCAGCGGTCGCGCACCCGGTCGCGCACCTCCACCAGACGCCGCGCCGCGCGTCCCACCCCGGCGGTCACCACCCCCTCCAGCCGCTCCCGGAGGCGCCGGGCCAGGAGGGGAGAGGCTCCCCCGGTGGAGAAGGCGACTACCACCTCGTCGTGCCGGATGGAGGCGGGGAGGTGGAAGTCGGACTCCGCCCCCGCATCGGCGACGCTCGCCAGGGCGCCCCGCTCCGCCGCCTCCTGGGCCACCCGGGCGTTGACCTCCGGCCGGTCGGTGGCGGCGAACACCAGGTGGAACCCCGCGACGTCCCCCTCCCGGTACGGGCGGAGGTGGCAGGGGAGCCCCTCCCGGTCGACCAGGGCGCGCAGCTCCGGCGTCAACTCCGGGGCGATCAGCGCAGGCCGGCCGCCGGCCTCCACCAGCCCCTCCACCTTCCGCGTCGCCACCGCCCCTCCGCCGACCACCAGCGCGCGGACGCGCCGCGGGTCCAGGAGCACCGGGTAGAGCGGGCTCACAGGAACCCACCCGTCGCCGGCTCGGCCACCCGCAGCACCACGTACGCCGTGAACACCACCGCGAAGGCCAGCACGCTCGCCAGCGCGGCGCGGAACGCCCTCCGTCCGCCCCCCGTGCGGGCCAGGAGGGCGGCCAGGATCAGGGCCCAGCTCAGTACCCCCCACACGACTTTAGGGTTTCCGGGGGAGAGCGGGCGGTGGAAGCGCTCCGTCCACGCCCACCCCACCGCCAGCGCCAGCGTCAGGAACGGGAGCCCGACGATCAGCGCCCACTTCCCCATCCGGTCCAGCGTGTCCAGCGGGGGGAAGAACCGGAAGATGGCACCGAAGTGCTTGTTCTTCAACTCCCGGAACTGCACCAGGTACATCAGTCCGCACGCGAAGGCCACCGTGAGCCCGGCGTACCCCACCAGCGCCAGCACCACGTGCAGTACGAACCAGGGCCCGCGGAAGTCGAGCACCTCCCCCGAAGGGCGGACACCCACCAGCAGGGCGACCCCGGCCAGGAGGGCGGCCAGGGGGACCAGCACCAGCCCCAGCGGCCCCGTCCGCCCCAGCGTGGCCACTCCCAGGGAGCCGAGCCCGATCAGGAGCGCCAGCACGGAGAGCGAAGGGCCGAGCCCCACCAGGGGGAGCTCCCCCCACTCCGCCCAGTAGGTCACGAGCCCCAGCAGGTGCCCCATCACCCCCACGCCGGTGAGCGCGGTGGCGACGCCGGTGAGGCGGCGGTCCCCCCGCGCCAGCGAGACACCGAGGAGAACCGCCGCCAGCAGGTACAGGGCGAGCGCGACGAGATGGAGTGCCTGGTTCACCGTGAATCTTCAGATTCCCACGAGGACCATATGCGGCGACGCCCCTCCTTGCGGGGGGGCGTCGAGAC
>DATAAL010000586.1:0-1856 GCA_036260145.1 Longimicrobiaceae bacterium
ACTTCAGCTTCAACAGGACACCGGCGATCATCTCGGTCGCTCCCGGTTGCGCTTCGTTGCGGACGATCGACTCCGCGAGCCCGGCCACCGTGGGCGACTGGAAGACCTGCCGCACGGGGACCTCCACCCGCAGCACCCTGATCCTGGCGACGAGCTGCGCGGCCAGGAGAGAGTGCCCGCCCAGCTCGAAGAAGTTGGCGTGGACTCCCACGCGCTCCACCCCGAGGGTCTCCGCCCAGATCTCCGCCAGCACCTCCTCCACCCTGGTGCGGGGCGCCACGTACTCCCGGGCCGGCGCGGGCTCGGGGGCGGGCAGGGACCGCCGGTCGAGCTTCCCGGAAGGGGTGAGCGGGAACGCGTCCAGGACCACTACGGCTGACGGCACCATGTACTCCGGGAGCCGCCCCCGGACCCACTCACGCAGCTCCGCCACGGAGACGGCCGCGTCCCCCTGGGGGACCACGTACCCCACCAGGCGGGGATCCCCGGGCCGCGTCTCGCGCACGACGACCACCGCCTCGCGAACCCCGGGATAGGTCTCCAGCGCGGCTTCCACCTCGCGCGGCTCCACCCGGAAGCCGCGCACCTTCACCTGCTGGTCGATGCGGCTCAGGTACTCCAGCTCTCCCCGCGGGAGCCACCGCACCCGGTCGCCCGTGCGGTACATCCGCGCTCCCGGCTCAGGGGAGAACGGGTCGGGGACGAACCTCTCCGCCGTCAGCTCCGGCCGGCCCAGGTACCCCCGCGCCACCCCCGCGCCGCCGATGCACAGCTCTCCGGGCAGACCGGGCGGCACCGGCGCCCCGCCGTCGTCCAGCACGTACACCCGGGTGCCGGCGATCGGCCGCCCGATCGGCGGCGTCTTCCCGCTCCCCTCCACGCGGTGCGCCGTGGACCAGACGGTGGTCTCCGTGGGCCCGTACACGTTCCACAGCTCCGCCACGCGCTCCAGGAGGCGCTCCGCCATCCCGGGCAAGAGCGCCTCGCCGCCGCAGAGCGCGCGCAGCCCCGGCCGCCCCTCCCACCCCCCGTCCAGCAGCATCCGCCACGTCGCGGGGGTCGCCTGCATCACGGTCGCGCCCGAGAGGTCGAGCGCCAGGGCCAGCAGTCGCGGGTCGGCGGCGGTGGCGCGGTCGGCCAGCACGGTCCTGGCCCCCACGACCAGGGGGAGGAACAGCTCCAGCCCCGCGATGTCGAAGGCCGGCGTGGTCACGGCCAGCAGCACATCCTCCGCCGCCATCCCCGGCTCGCGGCGCATGGCCAGGAGGAAGGCCGCCAGGGAGCGGTGCTCCACGAGGACCCCCTTGGGCCTGCCGGTGGAACCGGAGGTGTAGATCACGTACGCGGGGTTCTCCGGCGCGACCGGGACGGCGGGCGGGTGCGGCGGGCGGGCGTCGAGCGCGGCGCGCCCGGCGTCCAGCTCCATGCGCGCGACCGAGGCGGGGAGGCGCTCCGCCAGCCCCCGCGAGGTGAGCACCAGCGCCGCGCCGGAGTCCTCCAGCACGTAGCGCAGGCGGTCGGCCGGGTGCGCGGGGTCCAGCGGCACGTACGCGCCGCCCGCCCGGAGCACGCCCAGCAGCGCCACCGGAAGGTCGGGGGTACGGTCCAGGCAGACCCCCACGCGGGTCTCGGGCCCCACTCCGCGCGCCCTCAGGGCGTGGGCGAGGCGGTTCGCCCGGGCGTCCAGCTCGCCGTAGGGGAGCACCACCCCGCCGCAGACCACGGCCGCGGCCCCCGGCGCGCGCGCCGCGCCGATGGAGCGCCCCGTGTACTTCGACGCGTGGTTCCCGCGCCAGCACTGCTACCACCCGAGCCTGCCGCCGCGCCGCCTGCGGATGGTCGACGACCTCGTCGAC
>DATAAL010000587.1:0-8232 GCA_036260145.1 Longimicrobiaceae bacterium
GTGCAGCCCGATCCGGTGCAGCGCGAGCGCCAGGTTGAAGCGCGCAGCCGCGTTCCGGGGCTCCAGCTCCAGCGCGGCCGCTGCGGCCTCCACCGACGCGAACAGGTCGCGCGGGGTGCCGGCCCGTTGCGCCCGGACCAGATACGCGGCCGAGAGGTCGGCGAGGAGCGTGGCGGAGGGCTCCGCCAGTTGCTGTACCGTCTCCAGGGTCGCGATCACCCGGCCGGCCGATTCCGCGGAATTCCCCCAGACCAGGTCCAGCAGCGCCGAGGCGTGCAGTGCTTCGGCGCCCGCGCCGTCCGCGAGGGCATGGTTCACCCGCTTCGCGACGGCCAGCACCTCCGGGGAGGTCGGACCCAGGGTCGTACGGCCGGCCGCTCCTGCGCGGTGGTCGGGTGAGATCGAGAGGCGTGGTGTTACGCGGGTACCGGTGCGGTGGGCGATCCGTCTCAGATCGTGCAGCAGGCTCGGCCTGGAGACCGGGTGGGTATCCATCGGGAGGCAGACCACCAGGAGGAGCGTGAGTCGGCCGACGCGCTTGAGGGGGGCTGCGTGCATGGGTCCGGTTGGAAGGCAGAGCTCGGCTCCGGCTGCACTCCGCTACGCCGGCAGGGGTCGGGCCAGGATCTCCTGGAGGCGCTCGAAGAACTCGCCCACGTCGATCCCGTCCACCAGCGCGTGGTGCACCTCCACGGCCACCGGCATCCGCCAGGCGTCTCCCACGGCGTGCCGCCGTCCGAAGCAGATCTTGGGCACGGAGTCGTCCCGCCGGAGAGCATTGGTGTAGCCGGTGAAGCGCATCCAGGGCAGCGCGGTGGCGTGGACCTGCGCGTCGTCCTGCGCGCCCTCGTCCAGCAGGTCGGTGGACGCGCGCACTCTCTCCAGCTCGGCACGGCCATGCGCCGCGAACTCGGCGAGGGAGGTCCGGTACGGGAAGGTCCCGAAGCCGAAGGTGCGGTCCGGACGGGGCACCGTGCTGCCGATCCCCAGGGTGTCGTGGCACCAGACGCGGTCGCCCCGGAGGCGCAGCCGGAACGCTTCGACGGCGTTCGCGGCGTGCATGGTGGCGAAGAGGGTCCCGAGGAAGAACGAGGGGCCGTCCGGGAGGCGGGACATCGCGTAGAGGCCGGAGACGTCCACCTCGGCGGTGACGCTGAAGTGGGGGCGCTCGTAGCCGCGGAACAGGAGGAAGTGTGCCCGGCGTGTCCACCGGTCCAGGTCGAGGTAGCGTCCCACGGGTGCTCCGGAGCCGGGTGAGTGCCACGCCGCGGGCACGGTCAGGCCGGCGCGGGGGCGAGCACGGAGGTTTCTTCAGGCTGCCGGGAGCGGAACACGTCCGTGCTGAGGTAGCGCGTGCCCGTGTCGACCATCAGGGTCACGACGGTCCCGCCCGGCCCGAGCCGCTCGGCCACCCGGAGCGCGGCGACCACGTTGGCGCCGGAGGACGTCCCCGCGAAGATCCCCTCCTCCCGTGCCAGGCGCCGCGCCATCGCCTTGGCGTCCCCGGTCGAGACGGTGAGGATCTCGTCGACCTCCCCGGGCCTCCACAGCGGGGGGATGAACCCGATCCCGATCCCCTCGATCTGGTGCGCGCCGGAGGGCCCGCCGGAGAGCACGGCCGACTCCGCCGGCTCCACCGCGCTCACGTGCAGCCCCGGCAGGTGCCGGCGCAGCGCGTGCGCGGTGCCGTGGATGGAGTGCGCCGTGCTGACCGCGTGCACGAAGGCGTCGATCCGGCCGCCGCTCTGCTGCCAGATCTCCTCGCCGAGCGGGTGGTACCCCGCCATCGCGTCCTCATTCCGGAGCTGGTCCGCCCACCAGTGCCCCGGCTCCTCGCTCAGGGTGCGCGCCGTCTCGATCATGCCCTTGATGAGCTCCTGGGTGATCCGCTTCCGGTCGCTGGGGACGATGAGCACCTCGGCCCCGAGGGCGCGCATCATCTGCCCCTTCTCCTCGCTGAATGCGTCCGAGAAGACGACCTTCAGCCGGTAGCCCTTCGCCGCGCAGACCAGCGCCAGGGAGATCCCCGTGGTGCCCGCCGTGTATTCCACCACGGTCCCGCCGGGGCGCAGGCGCCCGTCCGCTTCCGCCGCCGAGATCACGGCGTTCGCCATCCGGTCCTTCATGCTCCCGGTGGGGTTGGCCCATTCGAGCTTGGTGAGGATGCGCGCGGAGCCGGCGGGCACGATGCGCGAGAGCTCCACCAGCGGGGTGTTGCCGATGCCATCGAGTACGCTCATGCGCGCCTCCGCGCGAGGGGAAAGCATGGGGCGAGGAGGGGTGCCGCGCCATGGGGACAGGACAGGTTATGCACCGCCGGACGGGAGCGCCAGCCCGTGCGGCGGTCCGGGTGCGGCCTGGACGAGCTCTGCGGGAGGCGAGGGCGGATGGACGCGGGGCGTGCCCTCACTTCGCCCGGCTGCGCTCCGATTCGATGCGTACCTTCCGCTGGGAAGGATGATCACGGGCGGCGGCGGGGAGTTGCACACCGTCGAGTACGACGTCGTCTTCGGCGCACCCGCCGTGTAGTACTGGAAGGTCCAGTCGGCGTAGTGCGCTCCCGCGGCGGCATTCTCCAACGACCGACGGTTGAACACGAACCCCGACACGACATTGGCTTCCTGCACCTGCCCGGGACGGATCTCGCTGGCGCCGAACAGCCCCCGTACGTCCGCGGCGGTGATGCTGTCCTCGTACACGCGGTTGCCCTGCACCGACCTCACCCGGAGCCACATCCGTGTCCATTCCGCGGTGGCACCGGGGTCGCCGGTCGCAGCGGCCCGGATCGTGTACCTGCACGCGACCCTGTTGTCTTCCCAGGCCGCCGTGACGGAAGCGGGGCCGGTCAGGCTCACGTCGATCTTCGGCGGAGAGGAGTTCGGGGGCGTGGTCGTGGGGCCGTCACTGCACCCCGCCAGGACGACGGCTGCCGCCAGATACGTGGCAATGGGAGATGATTTCATGAACCGGCGGTGGGTCCGGTGGATGATCCGGGTGCCATCGAGCGACGCGCTCCCGGTAATCGGAGGTGAGTACGCGGAAGCCGGCCGCAGCCACACCCGCTGGCCGACAGCCCGCAGACCCGAAGTTGGCCCGTAGGGACCGGCCGCGCAAGAGTCTCGACGGGGCTGATCTATCGTCCGTGACCGGGGGCGCCTGCCCTCAGAGGTCGGTGGGCTGGAGCCTGTACTCTCAAGCTGCTTCCGGTACAGAATTGAGGTACAGTTCGAGCTCTCGGCCGACCCCGACAGGTGGGGCGTCCAGGCTAACGAACGGTCTCTTCCGACCCGAGGCGATTCGGGCTACCTCACCTCCTGTGTAGTCTACTGCACCCTCCCACTTACAAGGCTGCCTGGGGAGAGCCCAGCTCCTTGACCAGCAGAGAAACGAGCCGTCCATCCGAGACTTCCAGCGTTCCCACGCTGGAAAACCCCCACCGTGTATGGAAGCGCATAGACTCTGGATTCGGCGGCCGGAGATTGACCTCGCAGACCAGGCGCGTACTCCCGCGTGAGAGCGCGAATGCCTCCGCATGCGCATACAGCAGGGCGCCCACGCCACATCCGCGCCAGGACCCGGCCACCGCCACCTGGTCGATATAGAGGAAGCGCGCATACTGCTGCTGGAACCAGCGGAACTCCTCGCCGGTGTAGTTCACCTCAGGTGCAAGAGCGACGAGATACCCCAGGATCGTACCGTCACTCTCAGCCACGCAGGAAAGGGTAGCTAGACGGGCAAGCTCGGTCCACTCGGACGCAGAAAGTGGACTGACACCGGGAGCGCCGGCAGCGTTGATCACCAGAATCGCAGGGATATCCGCTTCCTGAGCAGGACGGATCCAGGGGGATATAGCATGTGCATCCTTCATGTCAGCTGCCTAACGCATGTTGAGAGTATGCCCCCTGCTGCAATCCTGCGGTTGCCCCACACAGGCACCACGGCAGGGAGCGGCTCTCATGAGATGCTCAACAAAGTACGTGGGCCTCGACGTTCACCAGGCAACCACCCTCGCCGTCGTCCGCGACGGCAACGGCAAGCTCATCACCCCTCGCAGAAGCCGAAGAAGCGTCTGGCCGGCTCCGAGCAGCCGAGTCTCAGATAGAACCGTGGTTCGCCCCCGTGCGACCCGAGCGCCTCGTCGGGCCAGGAGCCCAAGCGGGAGGTGATGCGTGCGGAGGAAGACTGCTTCGAAGGCCCCGGATGCACCCCAATAGTCTCGCGCGCAGTGGCGAGTGAAGGGGGGCTGATGTCAGGGGGGAAGAAACCGCGCAATCAGCGATGGGGGAGAACGTCCTTGACAATCGCTCTCATAGAACCCCTCATCAGGCGGCAGACCTGGTTAACATTTGCCCATACGAGCCTTCCACTCTGCGCAAATGTGGATTGGGCTCGGACGCTGCTTGTTCCGGCAACTATTTGTAGGCGGTGCTGTCGTCGGCGTAGGTGGTCTCCGTGTCGGGAAAGCGCCCTGCGTACTTGGCGATCCACTCCGTGGCCGCCTCCTGTGTGGTGAGGTCACGGCCCTCTGTCTGCTGGACCTCCCTGCGGTAGTTCTCGATGGAGCAGACTTGCTGAACCATGCGGGACTGGAAGGCATCCGTAGAGTCGAGGAACTGTACCCCGACGAGGAACTTCTCTGCTTCGGGCCTGCACCACGCCACCCGTGCCTGGGCTTCGAACGGGGGCTCGACTGTGGGGATGCGGAGCCGTAGGATCTCACCGATCGCAGGACACGCGCTCGACAGGAAAGCCAGACCGCCGAAGCTAACGTTGACCCCCTGCTCGACTGTGGGCGTGGTGTCTGCGACACGATCGATCTCCAAGGGCACGTGCACCGTGTGCCGTAGGAATTCGCGTTGGGGATTGCTTCGCACCTCTCCTCTGGGGCGTGTCAGGACCAGGAGAATCGCACCCCCGCGGGGCTTTGGCTGTGCCGGGTTCCCGGGCAAGATCCAAGCCGCCTAGCCAGAGGCTATGGGTGCTATGTCTTGCGCCGCGCGGTCCTCACGCCGAGCGCCACCGCGCCGATCATGAGCAGAAAGCCTATTAGCGCCGCGCCGGGCGCGTCATCGGTGTCCCCGATGTAGATGCCGGCGGCGCCAATGGCTATGCCGATGGCGACGAGGGCGAGAGCGATGACTACGTTCGTGACAGAGGACTTCATGAGGTTTCCTTTCAGACGTTGAACTCGCTGCCGCCAAGGGAGTCGATTGGCAATTATAAAGAAGTTTGCAACACAAAGCAAGTCGCGTGACGAAAAGTAGACCGTAGTAGGATGAGGCATAGGATTTAACGGTGAGGGAGTTCGCTTGGCGCATAGAGGCCTTACGCCCTCAAGCTCAGGCACGGAGGGCATAGAGCGCAAGTGCCCGCAGCGCGCGAGCATCCTGCCCCCGCACCTCAGTACTGCGGTGGAGGGACGCCTGGTCATCTGTCGCCTGCAGCGCTTTGGTTAGGCCAGACTAGTTGCGCCATAGAAGACCCTTGACAGTGGCTTGTGCGCCCGCAACATTGTAACCAACCCATACAGGAGCGCATCCATGAGCCCAGTCATCCGAGTCTCCGAATCCACGTATGAAAGGCTCCAGGCACTCGCGAAGCCGTTCGTGGACACACCCGACAGTGTCATCACCAGGCTGCTAGACCTTACCCCCGCACGTGCGCAGTCGTCGCAGTCTGGGAACGGAAAATTCGCGCGGCCCAATGATGCCATTGAGCTGGATCCAGACGCGCCTGGCAACCTTGCCCACACGCGCGTACGTTATGTGCGATTTGGAGATCGCGTTCTGGAACAGCCGAACTGGGCGAACCTACTACGGGTTGCCCATGCGGTGGCACTCGAAGAACTCGGATCGGTGGCTGCATTGCGTCAGGCAGCGGGCACGAACATCCGAGAAGGTCGATACGAAAGTGAAGGCTTTACTTACCTAGCCGGCTCCAACATCTCACTCCAAGGGCAGGATTCTAACTTGTCGTGGCAGAATAGCCTTCGGCTCGCACGTAAACTGGGTGTGCCGGTTGAGGTTGCCTTCGAGTGGTACAACAAGGAAAGCGCTGCACATCCTGGGAAGAGCGGACACATCGCGTGGTCCCCCGAGAATGCGAGCTGAAGTCTCTGTGGAGATTCGGACAGGCTCAGCAGCTGCAGAAGGGATACCCTGCGGCTGCTGAGAGCTCCGCCATGCCACTTTCTTCATCCAGGATCCGGCTGATCGTTTCCAACTCCCGCGCGTGCGGGTGGTCGATCCAGGGCCGGTCCACCGAGAGCTGCTCCTGACGGCGCATCCGAGTGTGCTCCGCGAGAGGGGGTTTGAGCTTCGCAACCCAAACCTACTCCTTCCGCGCGAAATCCAACACACCTGGGTGCGCCGTTTCTCCTTCTCTGATGCGGCTTTCTGAGTTTCCGGATAGACACTCGTTAGGCAGCGCGCCGACGGCCGACGCGACAATCGGCGACCGGCTACAAATGGGGCAAGCACCGCAGCCGGTGAAAACATACGAGGACCTGCGTAGGCGTTGCCATGTTTGAGCCTGGAGGCTGGCCGCTGCACCGGAGGTGAACCACTCGGCAGCGAGATCGTCAAGGGTAGTAGCCGATTTCGGGGGCACGGTTTCCAGATACCACTCCAGGTTGCTGTAACGGAAATCGGCGAGGTGCGAAGCCAGGGGGGCTGCCGCGCATGAACCGGATTCACCGAACTCCACCATCACCGCGAAGGCGATTTCCGGAGGGGACCCATAGGGTCGGGCGAAGCCGGTGAACCAGGTGTGGGGGCGTTCCGGACCCGCATGGAGAGGCTCATCACCTCGCTCAGGGTAGGGTTCCAGCCGAACTGACGGCGGAACCAGTCGGGTCCGTCCGGAAAGACGTCCCGGTGCTCGAGTCCTCCCGTCCCGCGCGGCTATCCACCCATCCCAATCCGCGGCTCCCGCCCTCCCGCGGACCACGCCGCGACAGCCTTGACACGCCCGGTCTCTGGAGCCAATCTTGGCCTGAAGCACCGAAAATGGCGTTTGAATTTCCTATCCCCTTTTCGACCCAAAGCGGACACCAGGCGATCCCAGCCTGCCGCTCGTCGAACTTGCGGTTTCACCGTTGGCGTCCTGCGCACGGATGAGTTCGGAACTCTTTAGAGAGGAGATTAAGATGATCGACCGGCGCAGCGTCCTCCGCGGCCTTGCCGCCCTCCCGCTTCTCGGCACCGCGGCGACGCTGCTGCTCGCCACGACCGCGATGGCACAGCAAGGCCCCGGAGGCGGGGCGCCGCCCCCCGATCGGTCTACCCCCGTCCAGGCGAACGAGCTTCGCGAGACCTGGAACGACCGGGTGAGCGTCGGTCCCCCGGTAGGCGCCTTCGGGGAGTTCGACGGATGGAGCATGGGCCACGCAATGCCCCTCGCCCGCTCCGAGCATGCGGTCGCGGAACTGGACGGCAAGGTCTGGGTGCTCGGCGGCTATCCGCCGGGGCGGCTCCCTTCCGACCTTGTCCAGGTCTATGATCCGGCCACAAGCCGCTGGTCGCTCGGTCCGCGCCTGCCCCAGCCGATCCACCACACCCACGCCGCAGCCGTCGGCGGCAAGCTCTACGTGATCGGCGGCGAGATCGACGGCGCGAGCACGGGACGGCCGCCGGTATTTGTGGCGCATACCTGGGTTCACGATCCGGCGGTCGGCGGGTGGGTTGCGCGTGCGCCGATGCCGACCGCGCGAAGTGGCGGCGGCAAGGCGGTGCTCGACGGCAAGATCTACGTGGCCGGCGGCCGCCCGCCCGCAGGCCACGCGTTCGAGGTCTACGACCCGGCGACCGACACGTGGGAGAAGCTTCCGGATCTGCCGACCCAGCGCAATCACCTGGCGATGGCCGCGGTGAACGGTAAGATCATCGTCGCCGGCGGTCGCTTCGGCCCGGGCGCCGGCGCCGAGCGCACCGACGTGGTCGAGATCTACGATCCCGCGACCCGCCGCTGGACCCGGGGCGCGCCGCTTCTGGGGCCCCGAGGGGGCATCACCGGCGCGGCCCATGCCGGGTGCATGTTCGTCTTCGGCGGCGAGGGCGAGCGGACCCACGTGCTGGGCCTGACGCCCACCGTCTACGGCTATGATCCCCGCGCCGACCGCTGGACCACGTTGCCGAATCTCCCCATCGCCGTCCACGGCCTCAAGGGCACCGCGGTGATCGGCGGCCGGATATTCCTGCCGGGCGGCGGGATCACGCTGGGCGGAAATTCCGG
>DATAAL010000588.1:0-2881 GCA_036260145.1 Longimicrobiaceae bacterium
GCGGCGCGCCCAGTCCGGTGAACGCGGGGACGAAGTAGACGCCGTCGTTCGATTCCAGCGACCGCGCCAGCCCCTCCGTTTCCGCCGCGTCGTCCAGGATGCGCAGCCCGTCGCGCAGCCACTGCACCGCGGCCCCGGCGATGAAGATCGCCCCCTCCAGCGCGTACTGCCGCTCGCCCCGCGGCCCGCAGGCGGCGGTGGTGAGCATCCCGTGCTTCGACGGGACGGGCTCCGCGCCGGTGTGAAGCAGGAGGAAGGCGCCGGTGCCGTAGGTGTTCTTCCCCTCCCCCGCCGTGCAGCAGCCGTGCCCGAAGAGCGCCGCCTGCTGGTCGCCCGCGATCCCCGCCACCGGGACCTCCGCGCCGAACGCCTCGCCGAAGGTGCCGCCGTACACCGCGCTGGAGGGGTAGATGTCCGGGAGGACGGCGCGGGGGACCCCGAAGAGGTCCAGGAGCGCCGGGTCCCAGTCGCCGCTCTCCAGGTCGTAGAGCAGGGTGCGGGAGGCGTTGGTGGGGTCGGTGAGGTGCAGCCGCCCGCCGGTGAGCTTCCAGACCAGCCAGGAGTCGATGGTCCCCGCCGCCAGCTCCCCGGCCTCGGCGCGGTGGCGGGCGTCCGGGACGTTGTCCAGCAGCCAGGCCAGCTTGGTCCCGCTGAAGTAGGGGTCGATCACCAGCCCGGTGCGCTCCCGCACCCCCGGCTCGTGCCCCTCCGCCTTCATCCGGCGGCACACCTCCGCCGTGCGCCCGTCCTGCCACACCAGGGCGCGGTGCACCGGCTCCCCCGTTTCCCGGTCCCAGAGGACGATGGTCTCGCGCTGGTTGGTGATCCCGATCCCGGCGAGCCCCTCCAGCCCGCTCCCGGCCGACTCCGCGGCGCGGTGCGCCACCTCGCGCGTCACCTGCCAGATCTCCGCAGCGTCGTGCTCCACCCACCCTGGGCGGGGGAAGTGCTGCGTGAACTCGCTGTAGGCGCGCCCGCGGATCCGCCCGTCGGCGTCGATCACGAGGCAGGTAGTGCCGGTGGTGCCCTGGTCGATGGCGAGGATCATCGGCTCGATTCCATGGAGGACAGGGTCAGACCGCCTTCAGCTCTCCGAACGTGTACCGCCACCCGAACCGCTCGATCAGCCCCAGCATCCGCACCACCGGGAGCCCCATCACCGCGAAGTAGTCGCCCTCGATCCCCTCCACCAGGGCGGAGCCGAACCCCTGGATCCCGTACGCCCCCGCCTTGTCCATCGGCTCCCCGGTGGCGACGTATTCCTCGCAGCGCTCCCGGTCGAGCGGACGGAAGCGGACGCGCACCCGCTCCAGCCCCGACTCCACCCGGTCCCCCCGCGCCACCGCGATCCCGGTGTGCACCTCGTGCTCCCGTCCCCCGAGCCGGAGGAGCATCTCCACCGCGTTCTCCCGGTCGCGCGGCTTCCCCAGCACGTCGCCGTCCACCACCACGATGGTGTCCGAGCCCACCACCAGCGCCTCCGGCCGGGTGCGGGAGATGGTCAGCGCCTTCTCGCGCGCCAGGCGCTCGGCGTGCTCGTCCGGGGTCTCCCCCGGACGGTAGCTCTCGTCGATGTCGGCGGGGAGGGTCTCGAAGCGCAGCCCCAGCCGGCCGATCAGCTCGGCGCGGCGCGGCGACTGGGACGCCAGGATCAGGGGAGGCGCGGCGAGCGGGTTCCGGTCCGGCATTCGGCTCGGTGCTGTGGAGTGGAGAGCCCTGCCCTGAAGTCGGGCCCCGGCAAGCTAAATTTCCGGGGGGAGGCGCGCAACGCGCCCCCGAAACGGATGCCTGGCGAAAACCGTACAAGTAGTTTATGCTACATAGCCGTTCGCATCACCGGCACCTCTCCCCTTCTACCCCGAGGAGCCTCATGACCACCCTCGCCTCCGTCCGTACGGCGGGCCTGCTCTCGCTGGTTCTGCTCGCCGGAGCCACCGACACTCTTTCCGCCCAGATCGGGGGTGCCCTCCGCGGCGCGGCCAACCGCATGGGGAACCGGCTCCCCGACGTCAGCGGGATGCTGCAGGGAAGACCGCCGATCACCACCAGCCTCCAGGACGCGAAGTGGGCGGTCGACTCGCTCGACAACTTCCGCCCGCGCGAGGCGTACCGCAACATCGCCCAGCTCCAGCGGACCCCCAACGGCGGGTTCGTGCTGCAGCCGGGGGCGTACGCCTACCAGTCGCAGAGCTACTGCCTCAAGGCGGGGACGCACGGACCGGGCGGCGGTGACGGCTACCTGTTCGCCCCGCCGCTCGGCCCGGCCGAGGAGGCGGTGATGACGATCGTGCGGAACTCGGTGCAGCACCCCGAGATCGAGCAGAGCAAGATCCAGACGCTGCTGTGGGCGATCATCGCCCGGGCCAAGTTCGAGGACCTGTCGGCGGAGCACAAGGCCACGGCCGCGCGGCTCCTGACGCCGCAGCAGCTCGCCACGCTGAACCGGAGCGCGCTGGACCTGGTCCCCGGCCCCGCGCTGGACCGCGCCATGGCGAGCATGCCGCCCCTGGTGCGGCAGGTGATCGAGGCCGAGGCCAGGCTCCGCCAGATGCTGATCAACCCCGCGACCTCCTTCCAGCAGCTGGAGGCGGTGGCGGTGCTCTCCGGGATGGCGCCGCTCGGCGAGGGGAGCCGGCAGGTCCCCTCCGGGCGCTGGTCGCTGCACCCGGACGGCTACTACGTGCGCTACATCCCCTCGGGCTACAGCTCCACCCGCGTGGAGGTCTGGGTCCCGCAGGGGAGCCCGGCGGTGGGCAAGGAGTTCGACCCGGCGACGCACATCGCCGTCCCCGGGAACACCGCGAGGCAGCGCCTGATCCAGTCGGCCCGCTTCCAGAACACCGACAACTGAAGCGGGCGTGAAGCGGGAACGGCAGGGGGG
>DATAAL010000589.1:0-2251 GCA_036260145.1 Longimicrobiaceae bacterium
CCGCGGCGCCCCCGTAAGGTGGCCGGTCCGTCCCCGCTCCGGTGGGGATCTCAGGAGGAGGGAGGCGGAGCAGGTTCCTCCAGGATCAGCGCCTCCGCCTCGATCTCCACCCGCATCGCCGGGTCGATCAGCCGGCTCACCTCCACCATGCTCGTCGCCGGGCGGATGTCACGGAAGAACTCGCCGTGTGCCCGTCCCACCGCCTCCCAGTCGGTGATATCGGTCACGTACATCCGGGTCCGCACCACGTCCTCCAGCCGCGCTCCCGCCTGCCGGAGCGCCGCCTCGATGTTGCGGAGAGTCTGCACCGTCTGTGCGTAGGCGTCTCCCTCCCCCACCACCCTGCCATCCGCGTCCGTAGCCGTGGTCCCCGCCACATGCACGTGCGGTCCCACGCGCACCGCGCGCGAGTACCCCACCACCGGCTCCCACGGCGTCCCGCTGGAGATGTTGTTCCGTTTCATCCGTCCCATCCGTCTCGGGTTCGTACCAGGGCCGAATGTCACCCCACCAGCTCCCCGCGCAGGACCGTGACCGCCTGCCCACCCAGGTGCACCCGGTCCCCCTCGGCGCGTACCCGCACCGTCCCCCCGCGTTCCGAGGCCTGGAAGCCCACCATCTCGTCCTTCCCCAGGCGGCGCGCCCAGTAGGGTGCCAGGCAGCAATGCGCGGAGCCGGTCACCGGGTCCTCATCCACTCCCACCCGGGGCGCGAAGAAGCGGGAGACGAAGTCGACCCCCGGGGCAGCGGAGCGGCTGGTGACGATGATCCCCCGCGCCGCCACGGTGCGCAGCAGCTCGAAGTCCGGGCGGAGCTCCCGCACCGCTTCCTCCGACTCCACCTCCACCAGGTAGTCGAAGTGGCTGCGCCCCACGTACACCAGGGTCGTCCCCAGGGCACGCACCAGGTCGGGCGAGGGAACGGCCTCCTCCTCCGGCTTGGCGGGGAAGTTCATGCTGATCCACGCCCCTTCCCGCCGGGCGGTGAGCAGCCCGCTGCGGGTGTGGAAGCGCGCCTCCGCCTCCGGCGGCAGATAGCCGTCCTGCCACAGTACGTGGGCGCTCGCCAGCGTGGCATGCCCGCACAGGTCCACCTCGCACGCGGGGGTGAACCAGCGCAGCCCCCACTCCCCGTCCCGCGGGTGGAGGAAGGCGGTCTCGGAGAGGTTCATCTCCTGCGCCACGTCCTGCATCCACCCCTCGTCACAGGGGCCGGGGAGGATGCACACCGCGGCCGGGTTCCCCGCGAAGGGGCGGTCGGTGAAGGCGTCCACCTGGATGATCGTCTGTCCCATCGGAATCCTGGCTGGCGCGGGCGCCGCGGCGGTACGGTTCAGGCGGCGCGTGCCGCGCAAGTTAGATGGCCGGGGGACGGGTCCGCAACGAGAACAGGTCCCGGGCGCGCCCCCGGGACCCGTCCCGCCCCACCCGGTCGGCCGGGTGGATCAGACCGTCGCGGTCCGGTCCGCCGGGCGCGCCGTGAAGCCGAAGTAGAGCTGCACGGCGGCCAGGAGCGCGTGCAGCCAGATGTCGTGCCCGCCGATGGGCATCAGCCCGAAGGTGGAGTCGCTGACGAACGCCAGGACAGTCAGGAGGAGGTAGATAATCCCCGCCACCTGGTTGAAGGTCTTGGCCGCGCTCCAGCTCCGTGAAGCCACCACCCCCCAGATCCCCAGCCCCAGATGCGCGATGTTGTGCAGAAGGTTCACGGGGAAGAGCCCCAGGAGCTCAGGGGCCGGGTCCGGGTCCGCCACCATCGAGGTGCCTCCGTCCACGAAGAACCCCAGCAGCCCGATGAGGATGAACACCCCTCCGAGGATCTGAGCCACCCTTTGCACAGTCGTCATACGTCCCCTCCGCGCTGATGTCTGAGCACCCCGGCGGAGCGCCGGGCCCACCTTCGGCCATGCACCATGCAATTTCCGTGTTCATACCTGGAAAAACAAGAAAACATGTGCTTGCGCGCTCCGGGAAGGGAAATTGCATGCGGGAGGGTGGAGAGACCGGCATGGCGAAGTGGGGCCGCGGGCTGCCCCCTGGAACCGAGGGAGGAGATCATGGCGCGATACGAGGACGACTACTACGGGAAGAGCTACCGGGGGTTCTCCCTGCGCCCGGAGCCGATCGGCGAGGACTCGCTGGACCCCAACTACCGGGGCGGGTACCGGGGAATGCGGATGCAGGACGGGTACGGGGGGCAGGCGGCGTACGGTCGCTACCGCGCACGGCACGCCGGGGACCTGGGTGGGGAG
>DATAAL010000590.1:0-6346 GCA_036260145.1 Longimicrobiaceae bacterium
GGCCGCCGGGCCCGCCGCGGAGCTGCTGGAGCCGGCGATGTGGGGGGGGGTGGCCTTCGCGGAGCTGGCCCCCGCCTTCCGTCGCGCCTTTTTCCAGCGGTGGCTCGCCGACGTGGTGCGGCGGCGGGAGCCGCTGCGGGCCTTCCACACCCTGACGCACGAGCAGCGGGTGGCCGAGTTCCGCAGGCTGGACCGGCAGGTCCTGGCGGAGAACCGGGCGGGCGTGGTCCGCCGGCTGCGCGACCGGGTGCAGGAGCGGCTCCGCGAGCCCGCGGCGACGGAGGCGCTCCCCTTCCTGCGGGGGCAGATCGCCCGCCAGCGGGGGCTCAGCCCGCTGCGGGTCACGCTGCAGCGCTCCTACCCCGCGATCCGCGCCATCAAGCCGGTCTTCATGATGAGCCCGCTCACCGTGGCGCAGCTCCTGGACGGGAGGAGCGCCGCCTTCGACCTGGTGATCTTCGACGAGGCCAGCCAGCTCCCCGCCGAGGACGCGGTGGGCGCCATCGCCCGGGGGGAGCGGCTGGTGGTGGTGGGCGACCCCAAGCAGCTCCCCCCCACCAACTTCTTCGCCGTGATGAGCGGGACGGTGTCGGCGCCCACGGACGAGGAGGGCGTCCCCCTCTTCGAGGACAGCGAGAGCATCCTGGAGGAGTTCATGGGCTCCGGCGCGCCCAGTACCCGCCTCCGGTGGCACTACCGGAGCACGCACGAGTCGCTGATCAGCTTCTCCAACGTCTCCTTCTACGATGCCGAGCTGTACACCTTCCCCAGCGTGGAGACCGACAGCCACGGCGAGGGGCTGGCCTTCGAGTACGTCCCGGACGGGGTGTACGAGGGGAAGGGGCTGAACCTGGTGGAGGCCCGCCGGGTGGCCGACGCGGTGATGCGCCACGCCCGGCTGGACCCGGAGGTCTCGCTGGGCGTGGGGACCTTCAACCTGCGGCAGCAGCTCGCCATTCAGGACGAGCTGGAGATCCGCCGGCGCGAGGACCCCTCCGTGGAGCCGTTCTTCGCCCGGGACCGGCCGGAGCCCTTCTTCGTCAAGAACCTGGAGAACATCCAGGGGGACGAGCGCGACGTGGTGTTCCTGAGCGTCACCTACGCCCGGGACGCGGCCGGCGTGCTCCGCTACAACTTCGGACCGCTCAACGGCGAGAACGGGTGGCGGCGGCTGAACGTGCTCACCACGCGCGCCCGGAAGAGCATGCGGGTGTTCTCCTCCATGAAGGGGGACGAGATCGACCCGACCCGCGCCGCCACGCAGGGGCCGCAGCTCCTCCGCGATTTCCTGCTGTACGCCGAGCACGGGCGGCTGAGCGGCGCCCTCGCCAGCCCGGCCGATGAGACGGAGTCCGCCTTCGAGCGCGAGGTATACCACGAGCTGACCCGCCGCGGGGTGAAGCTGCACCCGCAGGTGGGGGTGGCGGGGTACCGGATCGACTTCGGGGTGCTGGACGACGAGCTCCCCGGCCGCTACCTGTGCGGGATCGAGTGCGACGGGGCCACCTACCACGCCTCGGAGACCGCGCGCGACCGGGACCGCCTCCGGCAGGAGGTGCTGGAGGCACGGGGGTGGACCCTCCACCGGCTCTGGTCCACCGACTGGTTCAAGGACCGGGGCGGGCAGATCGAGCGGCTCCTGGGCCTCATCGAGCAGACGCGCCGGGCGGTGCGCGAGGCCCGGGCCGCCGAGGCGGCGGCCCGCGAGCGGCTGGCCCAGCAGGAGCGCGAGGAGGCGGAGCGGAGGGAGCACGAGACGGAGCCTATCGGCGAGACCGCCAGCGGCACGGGCGGCGACGACACCGCGGCGGCCCCGGGAGTGCGGGCGCAGCCGTACGCCTTCGCGGGCACTCCCGTGCTGCACGCCGGGCAGGACTTCAACGCCGCGCCGGCCTCCCTCATCGGCCGGGCGGTGGAGGAGGTGGTGGCGGTGGAGGCGCCGCTCCACCTGGCAGACCTGGCCGCGCGGGTGGCGGCGCGGTGGGAGTGCGACCGGGTGGGGCCGAAGATGCTGCGCCGCGTGAGGGAGGTGGCGGAGGCGCTGGCGGAGCGGGGACGGGTGGAGGTGCGGGGCGACTTCGTCCATGTCCCTGGGCGGCCGATCGTCGTCCGTTCCCGGGCGGGGACGCGGATCCCGGCGGAGCGGATCGCTCCCGAGGAGTACCGGGAGGCGGTGCTGGCCGTCCTGCGCACGGGGAACGGGATCGACCGGAGGGCGCTCACTAACACCGTCCGGGGGCTCTTCGGCTTCATCCGTACCGGGGCGACGCTGGAGGCGGCGATCGGTGCGGCCATCGACGCGCTGCTGGCGGAGGAGGTGCTGGGGGAGGGGAGCACGGGGATCCGGCTGCGGGAATAGCCGCCGAGATCAAGCGGAGCGGCACACGAAGCCCGGCGGACGCACCCGCATCCACCGGGCTTCTTCGTGCCTTCGGCTACGCTTTCGCGCGGCTACCGCATCGGGTCCGCCGAGGGTGGGAAGGGAGCGACCCCCGGGCCCTGGTCCGCGTCCGGCCGGAGCTGCTGTGCGCGCTCCTCCCGCGCCCCCGACGCTTCCTCGCGGTCCGGCGTCCCAGCGTCGCTCCCTTCCGACAGGCTGCTCCGCTCCGGGCGCAGCGAGGTGACATCGCGGTCGCTCGCGCGGTTGGCGGCGGCGTTCGCGTCCTCGATGTCCTCCAGCCGTCCCGGCTGCAGGTTCAGCCGCCCCTGGTCGGCAACCTCCGGGTTGCCGTCCACGTCGGTGCGGTCGCGGTCGTGGTGCTGCATGGCCATCACCTCCGTCGAAGTGCTCACTGATCAACGACTTGTGTTGATTTCACCCCCCGCAAGCCGCGGGCCGTCCTGAGGTCAGACATCGTTGGCGCGGAGCTGATCGAGCGGATAGTGCGTCCCCCGCCAGTCGATCCCGTCGTTGGCGAGCGTGGTGAGCGTGGCCCGCCAGACGATGTACAGGAACGCCAGGGAGGCGAGGGGGAAGGCCAGGCCGTAGAGCGGGCTCACCCGCTGCTCCCGCGCCGCCCCCGCGTACAGCAGCAGGGAGGCGAGAACCGCCCCGCCGAAGAGGAGCTGCGTGGTCCCGCGCGTGACGAGCACGGCGACCCAGGGGAGGACGAAGAAGAGGAGCTGCGCCACCGTGGACAGCACCACCAGGGAGAGGCGGTAGTCCACCCCGGCGAAGCCGTTCTTCATCAGCCCCCGCACCAGCTCCCCGAAGGAGGCGTACCACTCCACCGAGACCACCCCCGCCCCGTTCACGAAGTCCTGCCGGAAGCCGTGCTTCTTGACCAGCTTCCCCAACTTGAGGTCGTCGTCGGGGCGCATGGCGATGGGGCGGTGCCCGCCCAGGGCGCGGTACGCCTCCGCGCGCAGCAGGTTGAAGGCGCCCACCCCGATGTGCGCCCGGCTGCGGGGGTCGCGCGCCCGCCAGGGGCGGAAGGCCAGGGAGAAGAAGAGGGTGAAGGCCACCACGAAGACGCGGAGCGGGAGGGAAGGCAGCACCACCCGCGGCCCGGCCGCCAGGTGGTCGGTCCCGGTCTGCCGCATGTACGCCACTCCCCGGGCCACGGCGGTGGGGTCCAGCACCACGTCGGCGTCGGTGAAGAGGAGGTACTCTCCCCGCGCCTCCACCGCTCCCACGTGCAGCGCGTGGTTCTTCCCCAGCCACCCCGGCGGGAGCTCCCGGACGTGCACCACCTGCAGGCGCGGATCGGAGGCGGCCATGCGGTCCAGGATCGCCCCGGTGGCGTCGCTGGAGCGGTCGTCCACCACCACCACCTCCAGCGGCCCGTAGCGCTGCGCCAGCACCGAGGCGAGCGCCTCCTCGAGGTTGCGCTCCTCGTTGCGCGCGGCGATCACCACGGACACGGGCGGCGCCTCCGCGGGGTCGACCGGCTCCACCCGGTCCAGCCGGCGGATGGACAGCGCCCCCGGGACCATCTCCACCAGGAGCCCCGCGAACCCCACCGCGACCACCACCGCCAGCCAGAACAGAGCGACATCGACCATCAACACCTTCCATCGGGGGCAGACCATTCCACAGCTCCCTGAGCATACCCGCAACCCCGCCGCGCCGGAAGGGGCCGCCTCCGCCGGTCTTGTGTGGCGGCGATACCAGCACGACCTTGGGAGTGGCGGAGCGAGTCCCCGGTGTTGCACGCCCCCACCCGGCTCGCGGGCCCGCCACCCTCCCCACCACCTCCCATCTCATATGGAACCCCCGCGACCATGACCCGGACCACCGAGAGCATCCGCTGGCGCGGCGGCCAGGTGACGCGCATCGAGGCGCTGACGGACGCCGTCTTCGGCTTCGCCATCACCCTCCTGGTGGTGTCGCTGGAGGTCCCCGGCACCTTCGACGAGCTGGTCGCCACCATGCGCGGGTTCGTGGCCTTCTCGTGCAGCTTCGCCCTGCTGATCCTGGTCTGGCACTACCACTACCGGCTGTTCAGCCGCTACGACCTGGAGGACGGGTACACGGTGTTCCTGAACTCGGTGCTCCTCTTCGTGGTCCTCTTCTACGTGTACCCGCTGAAGTTCGTCTTCTCCGCCTGGCTCGGCGGGGACCAGGAGCGGATCTTCAGCGCCGCCGAGCAGATCCCGCTGATGATGACCATCTACGCGGCCGGCTTCATCGCCGTCTTCCTGGTCTTCGCGCTCCTCTACCACCACGCCTGGGCGCTCCGCAACCGGCTCCGGCTCACCGGAGTGGAGGCGCTGGAGGCGAGGGCGCACGTGGGCTCGTGTCTGGTCATGGTGGCGGCGGGGGCCCTGTCGATCCTGATCGCCCAGACCGCGCCCCCGCAGTACGCAGGCTTCCTGGCGGGGATATCCTACTTCCTGATCGGGCCCGCCCAGTACGCAAACGGGTGGTACTTCGCGCGGCGCCGGGAGCGGCTGATCCGGGCCGACAGCGGGCCGGTGGACGGCTAGGGGACGGGACAGGGACGGATGGCGGAGGGGGCGGGGATCCGCGCGGGGGCCTCGAACACCGCCAGGTACCCGCTGGCGCGTCCCAGGTCGTGGAACGCCACCTCGCGGAACCCCACCGCCCGCATCTCGCAGCGCAGCAGCTCCACCGGGGTGCCGTGCCGGCCGGTGGGGCGGTCCATGTCCACCACCGCCACCCGTGCCCCGGGGCGCAGGGCGGGGTGCAGGTTGTGCAGGAGGCCGAAGGGCTGCTCCACCTCGTGGTACATGTGCACCAGGAGCGCCAGCTCCACGGAGCCGCGGGGGAGGCGCGGGTCGTGCGGGTCTCCCAGCACCAGCGTCACGTTCCCGATCCGCTCCCGCCGCAGGCGGCTCCCCAGCCGCCGCAGGTAGTCGGGGACGATGTCCTCCGCGTACACCCGCCCCTGCGGCCCCACCCGCCGCGCCAGGCGCACCGTGTAGTACCCGCTCCCCGCGCCGATGTCGGCCACCTGCATCCCCGGGCGGACCTCCAGAAGCCGCATCACCGTTTCCGCCTCCCCGGCCCGGTCGCGCGTCTGCTCGTCCGACCAGGTGTCGGTGACGATCCCCGCCACCGGACGGGCGGGGGCCGGGAAGGCGCGCGCAGCCACCCCTGCGGGGGCGCGTGGGGCGACCGCGTCGGGGCCCGCCGCGGCGGTCTTCCCGGGGTCGCGGGTGCAGGCGGCGCCGGCCAGGGCGAGCGCGAGCGCCAGGGTGCGCGGGATGGGGAGCATGGCGGCCACCTCGGGTGCGGGGGAGGCGCGGGATCCTTGTCCCGCTCCATACCCCGCGAACCCCCTACCGGTTGCGGGGGAGGCGGCGAGGTTCCGCGGACTGGCGCGGGTCCTTACCTTGTGCCGGTACGCCCACGTGCCTCTCTCTCGCGCCGCTGGGCGAGCTGGATCTCAAGGGCGAGGTGCAGCGCCTGGTGGCGGAGCTGGAGGCGGCGGGGAGCCCGTCCGCGGCCTGAGCCATCCGTCCGCCCGCCGCGCAGGGCTTTCGTGCGGCTCCCGCCGCCCCGTACATTCCCTGGTATGACCGGCCCCTCCGCTCCGCAGGTGACCCCTGGATAAGTCCTTCGGCAAGCTCGCCGTCCTGATGGTCACGGCACTGGTGGACATGGTGGGGCTCCTGATGGTGCTCCCCCTCCTCCCGTTCTACGCCGTGAAGCTGGGCGGGGGCGGGCTGGTGGTGGGGGTCCTGGTCTCCTCCTTCGCGGTGGCTCAGCTCCTCAGCGCCCCACTCTGGGGCCGCGTCTCCGACCGTTTCGGGCGGCGGCCGGCGCTCCTGGTGGGGCTGGGCGCGTCGGCCGTCGCGTACCTGATCTTCGCCTACGCGGAGTCGCTCTGGGTGCTCCTCCTGTCGCGGGTGGTGCAGGGGGCGGGCGGAGGAACGGTGG
>DATAAL010000591.1:0-6031 GCA_036260145.1 Longimicrobiaceae bacterium
ACGGGGCGGAGGTCGTCCTCCACTACATGGGGGCACTCAAGGGGCGCGCGGAGGCGCGGGTGCGGGGGGCGCTCGCCGCGATCCCGGACGGGGAGTATGCGGCGGAGGAGCACCTGGACGACGGCTCCGCGCTGCGCGTGCGGGTCGGGATTGCCGGGGATGCGGCACGGGTGGACTTCGCGGGCTCGGCGGGGGTGCACCCGGGGAACCTGAACGCCACCCCGGCCATCGTCCGCAGCGTGGTGCTGTACGTCCTCCGTCTCCTGGTCGCCGAGCCGCTCCCGCTCAACGAGGGGCTGCTGCGCGCGGTGGAGGTCCACATCCCCCCGGGGCTCCTGAACCCGGACTTCCCCGGGGACCCCGCGCTCGCCCCCGCGGTGGTCGGGGGGAACACGGAGGTCAGCCAGCGCCTGGTCGACACCCTGCTCAAGGCGCTCCGCCTGGCCGCGTGCAGCCAGGGGACAATGAACAACCTCCTGTGGGGGAGCTGGCGCTTCGGCTACTACGAGACGGTGTGCGGCGGGACCGGGGCCGGGCCG
This sequence comes from Longimicrobiaceae bacterium, assembly GCA_036260145.1. Taxonomy (GTDB): domain Bacteria; phylum Gemmatimonadota; class Gemmatimonadetes; order Longimicrobiales; family Longimicrobiaceae; genus JAFAYN01. The sequence continues at coordinate 540 of DATAAL010000591.1, forward strand.
GGGTGGGACGGGACGAGCGCGGTGCACTCCCACATGACCAACACCCGGATCACCGATCCGGAGACGGTGGAGCACCGCTACCCGGTGCGCGTGGAGCGCTTCGCTGTGCGGCGGGGGTCGGGTGGGGAGGGGCGCTGGCGCGGCGGGGACGGGGCGGTGCGGGAGCTCGTCTTCCTGGAGCCGATGTCGCTCTCGGTGCTGACCCAGCACCGCGCCGAGGGACCGTACGGGATGGAGGGTGGGGAGGCAGGGGCGCCGGGGCGGCAGCAGGTGGTCCGCGCCTCGGGGGAAACGGTGGAGCTGGGCCCGGTGGACGGGTGCGAGGTGGGGCCGGGTGACCGTCTGGTGCTGGAGACGCCGGGAGGTGGGGGGTGGGGGAAGGCAGTTCAGGCCGGAGACGCCGAACTGCCGGTACAGGACTCGACCAGGAAACCGGGGGATCCATGAAGCGACTGCTGCAGATCCTGTTCTGGTCCATCATCCCCGCCGCCTTCATCGGCCCGGGAACGGTGACCACCGCCGCCTCCGCGGGGACGAGGTTCGGCTACACCCTCCTGTGGGCGCTCGTCTTCTCGACGGTGGCGACCGTGGTGCTCCAGGAAGCGAGCGCCCGGGTGACGGTGGTGTCGGGGCGGAACCTGGGCGAGGCGATCCGGGACCGCTTCGGGGGAGGGGTGTCGGGATGGCTCGTCCTGGGGCTGGTGCTGGGGGCCATCGTGCTGGGGAACGCCGCCTTCGAGGCGGGGAACATCCTCGGCGCATCGGCGGGCGCGGCGCTCGGGACCGGGCTTTCCGGCCCCCTCCTTCCCCTCGCGATCGGCGCGGTCGCGGCGGGGGTCCTCTGGATCGGGACGCCGAAGACGGTCGCCACGCTGCTCAGCCTGACCGTCGCCGTCATGGGGATCGCCTTCCTGGCGACCGCACTCCTGCTGCAGCCCCCCGCGGGCGAGGTGCTCCGCGGCTCGGTGGTCCCCGCCTCCCCGGCGGGCACCGGGCTCCTGGTCCTCGGGCTCGTCGGCACCACCGTGGTCCCCTACAACCTCTTCCTGGGCTCGGGGATCGCGGCGGGACAGAAGCTGGGCGAGATCCGCTTCGGGATCACCGTGGCGGTGGTGCTGGGTGGGATCATCTCTATGGGGATCGTGGTCGTTGGCGCCGGGGTCGAGGGCGAGTTCTCGTACGAGGCGGTTGCCGCGACGCTCTCGGGGCGCCTCGGCGCCTGGGCCGGACCGCTCTTCGCCTGGGGGCTCTTCGCCGCGGGGCTGTCGTCGGCCATCACCGCGCCGCTGGCCGCCGCGATCACCGCGCGCGCCCTCTACGGCGACGGGTCGGAGCGCTGGAGCGACCGCGGGGCACGCTTCCGCGCCGTGTGGCTGGGGGTGCTCCTGGTGGGCGTGGCGTTCGGGGTGGCGGGGGTGCGGCCGATCCCCGCCATCATCCTGGCGCAGGCGCTCAACGGGGTGGTTCTCCCCTTCGCGGCCGTCTTCCTCCTGCTCGTGGTCAACGACCGGGTGGTGATGGGGGAGCGGGGGATCAACGGCCCGGTCTCGAACACCCTCATGGCGGCGACGGTCGCGGTCACCCTCGTGCTCGGCGTCTCGGGGGTGCTGCGGGCGGGGGCGTCGGCGGCGGGAGTGGCGGAACCGCGGGAGGGGACCATCCTCCTGGCCTCGGCGGGGATCGCCGCGGTGCTCCTGGTCCCGGTCCTCCGCGGCGTCCGGAGGCGGCGCGGGGGCGCCCTCCCTGTACGGGAGGCCGAGCCGGCGGGGGGATGAGCTTCGCGAAGCACCTGGAGGACGCCATCCGGCTCAACCTCGAGCGGATGCCGCTGTACTCCCGGCTCACGGGGGGCGAGTCCGGGGCGGTCTCCCGGCGCCTGATCCGCTGGGAGCGGCTGGCGCTCCCCGTCGCCCGGTGGGTGGACCGGCGGGCGCGCCCATACCAGGCGCGGGGGATCCCGGTGGTCACGGCCGACTTCGTCTCCATGGCGGGGACGCCGGAGTTCCGGGAGCGCGCCCCGGAGCCACCACTCCCGCTGTCGGACTTCCGCCGCGCCGACGCCCGCCGGATCCGCAGGGCTGTCGGACGAGCCCTGGCGCGGGGCGGCTTCGCGGGCGCCGCCGCCGCGCTGCGGGGGGAGCTGGCCGCGCTGGAGGCCGCCCGCTGCTACCACTGCATGCTGCGGCACCTGCTGGAGTCCATGCTGCGCATCGCCGTGCTGGCGCCTCGGCACGCCGCCCGGGCGGAGGCGCTGGGAATGAGGCCGCCGGTCGGGCTTTCGCGCCTCCTGCTGCGGCTGCACCTGCTGGTCCTGGCCGACGCGGCGAAGCTGGACGCTCAGGCCGCCCCGATCCAGGCCCGGGGGATCCCCATCCTGTGCCAGGACGTCCCGCCGATCCCACCGGGGTGAGACGGGAGCGGAGGTAGACTGGCCTGTCGGCGCGATTGTGAGCACCTTCCAGGCGGATGCTGCCTGACACGATTCCTGCGGACGAGGGCACGATGCCGACGGTGCTGCGTAGCGGCCCATACCGCTTCTTCTTCTACGCAGGGGATCGCGCCGAACCGCCGCACGTGCATGTGGAGCGTGAAAACAACCGGGCGAAGTTCTGGCTGGACCCGGTCCGGTTGCAGGAAAGCGGCGGCTTCAGCCGGATCGAGCTGAATCGAACCACGGACCTGGTGCAGACCCACCGGGACCATCTGCTCGGAGCATGGGATGAGTACTTCAACGACTGAGATCCGGATCCCGGACGCTACGGACGTACGGGTCACCGACGACGCGCTTACGGTCGATCTCTCGGACGGGCGCACTCTGTCGGTGCCCCTGGCGTGGTTCCCCCGCCTTGCGCATGCCACGGCCGAGGAGCGCAACCACTGGCGCCTCATCGGGCGAGGAGAAGGCATCCACTGGCCCGATCTCGATGAGGACATCAGCGTCGAGGGGCTCCTTGCGGGCAGGCCCTCTGGTGAAAGCCAGCGGTCCCTGAAGCGCTGGCTGGAGCTGCGCCGAGGAGTCGCCTGAGATGAGATCCGTACTCGGGGTTGGGGTCGGCCTCCTCGCCGCCCTGGCGGGGTGCGCCTCCGTGGGGCGGACGACCGGAGCGGGCGTAGGCGACTTCATGCAGCCCGGCATCTCCCTGGAGCTGGCCCGGCACCGCGCCCGCACCCTCTCCGACGTCCGCTACGAGCTGTCACTGGACGTGACCCGCGCCGACACCGCCCGGGGCGTCGTCGCGATCCGCTTCGCGCGCGCGGCGGACGCGGGGGACCTGGTGGTGGACTTCCGGGGCACGGCGCTGGACAGCGTCTCCGCCAACGGGCGCCCGGTCGACGACTTCGCCTGGGACGCGGGGCACGTCCGCCTCCCCGCCCGTCACCTCCGCCCCGGCCCCAACACCGTCGGCTTCCGCTTCGCCTCCCGGATCGCCGCGGCAGGGGCCAGCGTCATCCGCTTCACCGACCCCGCCGACAGCGCGCGCTACCTCTACACCCTGCTGGTCCCGGCAGACGCCAACCAGCTCTTCCCCGCCTTCGACCAGCCGGACCTCAAGGGGCGCTTCACGGTGTCGATCCTGGCCCCGGCGCAGTGGAGGGTCCTCGCCAACGGCCGCACGGCGGAGCGGGCGCCGGAGCCCGGAGGCGTGCGCTGGCGGTTCGCGGAGACGGAGCCGATCTCCACCTACCTGGCCGCCTTCGCCGCGGGACCGTGGGAGCGGTGGGAGTCCGCTCCCGAGGGCCGGCGCCCGGTGGCGCTGTACGCCCGCCGCTCGCGGGCACGGGAGGTGGACGCGGACACCCTGATGCGCATCAACCGCGACGCCCTGGAGTGGCTGGAGCGCTACTTCGGTGTACCGTACCCCTTCGCCAAGTTCGAGCTGCTCCTGGCCCCCGCCTTCCCCTTCGGCGGGATGGAGCACGTGGGGGCGATCTTCTACAACGAGAGCGCCTTCGTCTTCCGCGAGCCGCCCACCCTCAACGAGCGCCTGGGGCGCAAGGCCACCATCTACCACGAGGTGGCGCACCAGTGGTTCGGCGACCTGGTGACCATGCGCTGGTTCGACGACCTGTGGCTCAAGGAGGGGTTCTCCACCTACATGGCGGCCCGGATGCAGGAGGAGCTGGATCCCGGCTCGGAGGCGTGGAAGACCTTCCACCTGCGCAACAAGCCGCTGGCGTACGGGGTGGACGTGACCGAGGGGACCACCCCGGTGTGGCAGGAGCTCCCCAACCTGGACCTGGCCAAGAGCAACTACGGCCCCATCGTCTACAACAAGGCGCCCTCCATCCTCAAGCAGCTCGAGTTCCTGGTGGGGGAGGAGGCGTTCCGGGAGGGGCTGACGATCTTCCTCCGCCGCCACGCCTACGGGAACGCTACCTGGGAGGAGCTGCTCCGGGCGCTGGAGGAGTCGTCCGGGAGCTCGCTGCGCGCCTTCGGGGAGCACTACATCCTCCGCGCCGGGATGCCCGTGGTGGAGCCGGTGCTGGCGGAGGAGGAGGGGCGGATCCGCCGCCTGGTGCTGGCGCAGCGCCCGGTCCGCGCCCTCCCGGGGGACCGGGGGGGGTGGTGGCCGGGGCGGGTGCGGGTGCGGCTGGGGTACCGCGACCGCCCCGACGTGGTGCTCCCCGTAGCCTTCTCGGGCGACAGCACGGTGGTCCCCGGGGCGGAGGGGCTCCCCGCGCCCGACTGGATCTGGGCCAACGACGGGGACTACGGGTACGGCCTCTTCCTCCTGGACCCGCGCAGCACGCGCTACCTCCTGTCGCACGTGGGGGAGGTGGAGGACGGCCTGCTGCGGGCGATGCTCTGGGGGGCGCTCTGGGACGAGGTGCGGGAGGCGCGCCTGGCCCCCGCGGAGTACCTGCGGCTCACCCTCCGCGAGCTCCCCCGCGAGCGGGACGAGCAGATCGCGGGGATGCTCCTGTCGCGCGGGGCCACCGCGCTCACCCGCTACCTCCCGGAGGCGGAGGCGGCGCCGCTCTTCCCCGCCTGGGAGCGGATGCTCCTGGCCCGCGCGGAGGATGCCTCCCTCCCGTACGGGCTGCGCAAGGCCGCCCTGGACGCGCTCTTCGCCGTGGCGCGGACGCCGGAGACGCGCGCGGTGCTGAAGGACTTCCTGGCCGGGCGGCGCCGGTTCAACGGGGAGCCGCTCCGCGAGCCGAGCCGCTGGGCCATCGTGCAGCAGCTCCTCTCGCTCGGGGATCCGGAGGCGGGCGCGCTCCTTGCCACAGAGACCCGGCGCGACTCCACCCCGGAGGCGGCGCGGCGCGCCTTCGTGGCCGGGGCCGCGGTCCCGGACTCCGCGGTCAAGGCCGGATACTTCGAGCGCTACCTCCGCGACCCCACGCTGAACGAGGAGTGGGTGACTGCCTCCCTGGGGGCCTTCAACGACCCGGCGCACGCGCGCCTCACCCTCCCCTACCTGCGCCGCGCGCTGGGCGACCTGGTGTGGATCCGCGACAACCGGAGGATCTTCTTCCTCCCCAGCTGG
>DATAAL010000592.1:0-23888 GCA_036260145.1 Longimicrobiaceae bacterium
GCTGCGTGGACGAGACGGGGCCCGGTGCCAGCCGCAACGCGCTCCAGAGCGTGACCCTCCTGGACGCCATCTCGGAGCTGGGGATCGACGCCGCCCTGGGGGGTGCCCGGCGCGACGAGGAGAAGGCCCGCGCCAAGGAGCGGTTCTTCTCGCACCGCGACGCCTTCGGGCAGTGGAACCCGCAGAACCAGCGGCCCGAGATCTGGAGCCTGTTCAACACGCACCGGCACCCGGGGGAGCACTTCCGCGTCTTCCCGCTCAGCAACTGGACCGAGCTGGACGTGTGGCGGTACATCGCCCGCGAGGAGATCCGGCTCCCCTCCCTGTACTTCGCGCACCGCCGGGAAGTCGTGATGCGCAACGGACAGTGGCTCGCGCGCTCCCCGTGGGTTCCGCTCCTCCCCGGCGAGCGCTACGAGGAGAAGCGGGTGCGCTTCCGCACCGTGGGCGACGCCACCTGCACGGGCGCCATGGAATCCGCGGCGGCGTCCGTGGAGGAGGTCATCGCCGAGCTCACCGTCCTGCGGGTCGCCGAGCGAGGGGGCCGGGCCGACGACCAGCGCTCCGAGGCCGCCCTGGAGGACCGCAAACGGCAGGGGTACTTCTGAGGATGGACGACCGCGAAACGGACCTCCTGCGCCTCACCACCGCCGGGAGCGTGGACGACGGCAAGAGCACGCTCATCGGGCGCCTCCTCTACGACACCCGGTCGGTCCCGGACGACCAGCTCGCCGCGGTCGAGCGCGCCACCCGCCGTCGCGGCGGCACCGGGATCGACCTTTCCCTGCTGACCGACGGGCTGCGCGCCGAGCGGGAGCAGGGGATCACCATCGACGTGGCGTACCGCTACTTCTCCACCCCCCGGCGCAAGTTCATCATCGCGGACACCCCCGGGCACGTGCAGTACACCCGGAACATGGTGACCGGCGCCTCCACCGCCGACCTGGCGGTGGTCCTGGTGGATGCCGGCCGCGGCGTGCTCACCCAGTCCAAGCGGCACGGCTTCATCGCCTCCCTGCTGCGGATCCCCCACCTGGTGGTGGCTGTCAACAAGATGGACGCGGTCGGCTGGTCGGCGGCGGTGTTCGAGGCGATCGTGGCGGAGTACCGCGAGTTCGCGGAGAAGCTGGGGATCGGGAGCCTGGACTTCATCCCTGTCTCGGCGTTGCACGGGGACAACGTGGCCACCCGGAGCGACCGCCTCCCCTGGTACGACGGGCCCACCCTCCTCCATTACCTGGAGAATGTGCACCTGGGGGCGGGCCGGAACCTGGTGGACTTCCGTTTCCCCGTGCAGTACGTGATCCGCTCCTCCCGGGGATATCGGGGGCTCGCGGGTCGCGTCGCATCGGGCACCCTCACCCCGGGGGAGGAGGTGGCCGTCCTCCCCGCCGGGACGGCGACGCGCGTCCGGTCCATCGCGACCATGGACGGGCCCGTCGCGGAGGCGGCGATGGGCGACTCCGTGGTGGTGACCCTGGAGGACGAGATCGACGTCGGCCGCGGCGACATGCTCGTCCGGAGGATGAACCTCCCCGCGGTGGCGCGTCGCTGCGACGCGGTCCTCTGCTGGCTGGGCGACGCCCCCCTGGACTCCGGGATCCCCTACATCCTCCGGCACACCACCCGCACCGTCCGGGCACGGGTCACGCGTCTCCTCCACCGGATTGACGTGGACACCCTGCACCGCGAGCGGGTGTCCACGCTGGGGACCAACGACATCGGGCGGGTCGAGCTCACCACCGCCCAGCCCATCTGCTCCGATCCTTACCGGGCCAACCGGGAGACCGGGAGCTTCGTCCTGGTGGACCCGTTCACCCACGCCACCGTGGCCGCAGGGATGATCCGCGGCGAGGTGCGCCCCTCCACCCCCCCGCCCGGCGCGGAGAGGGGAGGAGCGGAAGCCTCCCCGAACGTGGCGTGGGAGGGGTGGAACATCCCGCGCGCGGAGCGCGAGGCGCGCGCCGGGCACCGCGCGGCGGTGATCTGGCTCACGGGGCTTCCGGGTGCGGGGAAGACCACCCTCGCCCGGGCCCTGGAGCGGGAGCTCTTCGCCCGGGGGTGCCAGACGATGCTGCTGGACGGGGACCAGCTCCGGCACGGGCTGACCGGCGACCTCGGTTTCAGCGAGGAGGACCGCCGGGAGAACGTCCGGCGGGTGGGGGAGGTGGCGAGGCTCTTCTTTGAGCAGGGCTCGATCGTGCTGTGCTCCCTGGTGTCCCCGTTCCGCCGCGACCGTGACCGGGTGCGGGAGCTTCTCCCGGAGGGGACGTTCTTCGAGGTGTACGTGGAGTGTGACGTGGAGGAGTGCCGCCGCCGGGACCCGAAGGGGCTCTACGCGCGCGCCGACCGGGGAGAGGTCCTCGAACTGACGGGGGTGTCCTCGCCGTACGAGCCCCCGGAGCACCCGGAGCTGGTCGCGCGGACCGACCGGGAGAGCGTGGCAGCGGTCGTTGCCCGGCTCCTGGAGCACCTCGGGGAACGGGGGATCCTCGGGAGTGCCCATGCGGGGTGATGGCGCTCGGGACGAGGATCGGGTCGTCATCCGGCCCTCTCCCCTGAACGCTGAGACGCCGGAATCCGCGCTCCCGGATGAGATCACTCCGGCGGGCCGGCACTTCGTCCGCACCCACTTCGGCATCCCCCTGCTCGACCGGGGACGGCACCGGATCGCGGTGGACGGCGCCGTGCGGGAGCGGCTGGAGCTGGAGCTCGGCGAGCTGAGCCGGCTCCCCGGCCGCAGCGTGGCCCTCACCCTGGAGTGCGCGGGGAACGACCGCCTTTCCTTTACCCCCCTGCCCACCGGCGAGCTGTGGGGAGGTGGAGCGGTCGGCACGGCGGTCTGGGGGGGAGTCCCTCTCCGGGAGGTGCTCTCCCGGGCGGGGCTCGCGCCGGGGGCGCGGGAGGTGGTGGTCGAGGGGGCGGACGCGGGACCGGCCGAGGAGGGGGAGGGGACGATCCACTTCGCGCGCGCGCTCCCGGTGAAGAAGGCGCTCGACCCGGATACCCTCCTGGCGCTGGAGATGAACGGCGCCCCCATCCCCCGCGAGCACGGCGCTCCCGCGCGGTTGATCGTGCCCGGCTGGTACGGGATGGCGAGCGTCAAGTGGGTGACCCGGATCACCGTGCTCACGGAGCCGTTCCGGGGGTACTTCCAGCGGGACCGCTACGTCTACGACTACGGGGCGGGCGGAACCCCGGAGCCGGTGGCCGAGATCCGGGTCAAGGCAGCCATCACCGCGCCGCGCGACGGAGACCAGGTCCCCGTCGGCCCGGTCCTCGTCTGCGGGTGGGCCTGGTCCGGCGCTGCCCCCGTCAGCGCCGTCGAGGTGGCGGCCGACGGAGGGGACACCTGGGACGAGGCCAGGATGCTCCCCGCGTCGTCGAGGTACCGGTGGCAGCGCTGGGAGTACGCATGGGAGGTGCGCAGTCCGGGGCGGCACACGCTGCGGGTCCGCGCCCGCGACGACGCCGGGAGGACCCAGCCGGACGCCCCACGCTGGAACCGGTTGGGCTACGGCGCGAACGGCGTCCGGACCATCGTGGTCACGGCCCGCTGAGGGACTCCGCTCCCGGATTCCCCGGGGTACAAAACCTGCCCCGGAGACAATGCCTGGCTACCGGGCGGAACCCGGCGGACGACGGCCCAATCGATTTGACAAAGCCGGCGGATTGCTGCGATCATCCATGGTCCCGGGACAACAGATGGCGTACGGCTTCGGGCGCTCCGCGGCGACCGCCCGCCACCCGCGTGTCGCCGACTTCGCCCCGTGACCCCGTTCCCGGCGGGCGTGTCCGGCCTGCGCTGACGGCTAACCCGGAGGGTACGACCGGCGCATGAAGATCATTCTCACGGTCCACCAGTTCCTCCCGGACTTCTCCACGGGGACGGAGGTGATCGCGCTGGGGATCGCTAGGGAGCTCCGGGACCGTGGCCACGAGATCACGGTCGTCACCGGGTTCCCCGACTCGCGCCGGCTCGCGGATGCGGAGCGGTTCGACCGCTACCGCTACGACGGCATCCGCGTGGAGCGTTTCCGCCACGCGTTCCATCCCATGGGCGGCCAGCGGGTGGTGACGGAGCTCGCGTACGACAACCGTCTGTTCGCCCGCGTCTTCGGGGAGCTGCTGGACGAGATCGAGCCGGACCTGGTGCACTTCGTCCACCTGGCGCGCCTCTCCGCATCCATCATCGGTCCCTGCGCCGAGCGGAGGATCCCGACCATCCTCACCGCGACCGACTTCTGGGCGGTCTGCCCGTTCAGCCAGCTCCGGCTGGCGGACAACTCGATCTGCCCGGGTCCTGATCCGTCGGGCATCAACTGCGTCCGGCACTACGCCACGAACCTCGGTGTCCGCCGCACCTCCCTGGCCGGGCTGGTGAAACAGGCTCCGGACTGGCTGCTCGGGCTCGGGGTACGGGCCGCGAAACAGGGGCTCCCGCTGGCGCCGCCCTTCCTCGCCGAAGTCAGGGGGCTGGTCCTTCGGCAACCCTTCCTGCGCGAGCAACTGAACCGGATCGGCCGGGTGCTGGCCCCTTCCCGGCTGATGGAGAGGACGCTGGTCGAGAGTGGGATCGCGCCGGAGCGGGTTCGATTCCTCCCGTACGGGATCGGTACGGAGGGAATCACCCCTCCGCCCGACCGGGGGTCCGGACCCGGACTCCGCCTGGGCTTCATCGGGAGCCTCACCGAGCACAAGGGGCTGGACGTGGCCGTGAAGGCCGTTCGCCTGCTCGACCCTGCCCTCCCGGTGGAGCTGAGTATCCACGGTGTTCCGGGGCAGGGTCCCGCCAGCCAGGCCTTCCATCGGAACATCCGGACCCTGGCCGAAGGCGACCCACGGATCCGGCTCTGCGGGCCCTTCCGGAACGAGCGGGTGCAGCACGTGCTCGCCTCGCTCGACGCACTGCTCGTACCGTCCGTCTGGCACGAGAACACGCCGCTGGTGGTGTACGAAGCTTTCGCGGCCGGCTGCCCGGTGATCGCCTCCGACGTGGAGGGGATCTCCGAGGTCGTCCACCACGAGAGAAACGGGCTCCTCTTCAACCGGGGAGACGCCGCCGACCTGGCCGCGTGCATCCGGCGGGTGGTGGAAGACCGCGCCCTGCTGCAGCGTCTCGCTTCGGGGACGCGGCCGCCGCTCTCCGTGTCCGACCACGTCACCCGGCTGGAGGCGATCTACCGCGAGGTGAGGGGGGAGCGCGACGTGATACGACCCGCACCGCACGCCGACCCGGCCGCGCCAGGGTCGGGACTCCGCCCCGACCGTCCGCAGCCGACGGTCCAGATCCTCCTCTCCACCTACAACGGCCAGGCGTTTCTGCTCCCCCTGCTGCGGAGCCTGGACGAGCAGACGTATCCACACCTCGATCTGCTGGTCCGCGACGACGGCTCGACGGACGGAACGCTGACACTGCTCCAGGAGCACACGGGGCGGGTGCCCATGGAGCTGCGGCCGGGACTGCACCTGGGGCTCCCGGACACCTACTTTCAGCTTCTCCGGGAATCCCGGGAGGACGCGGATCTGTTCGCCTTCTGCGACCAGGACGACGTCTGGATGCCGGACAAGATCTCGCGCGCCGTGGAGGCGCTGAGCCGGACGGATCCCACCGCTCCCGCGATGTACTGCGGACGCACCCGGTACGTGGACCGGTCCCTCCGCCCGCTGGGGATGTCCGAGCTGCCGCGCCACCCCCTCTCGTTCCGGAACGCCCTCGTGCAGAACGTCGCCTCCGGGTGCACCATCGTGATGAACCGTGCCGCGCGGGATCTCCTCGCGGAGTCCACCCCGGAGGGGGTCTTCATGCACGACGCATGGACGTACCTGGTGGTGGCGGCCTTCGGAACGGTGCTCTACGACCCGGTGCCGGCGGTGCTGTACCGGCAGCACGGGGCCAACACCATCGGCCGCCCGCAGGGCTGGCTCGGTCGACTGGCCCAGCTCGCCCGCCACGGATGGACCTGGCCCCACTTCCTCCAGGCGGTGCACTTCCAGCGCATCTACGGATCGCGCCTGCAGGGTGAGGACAGGCGGGCGCTGGACCGCCTGCTGGAGAGCCGGACGAACCTCTGTGCCCGCGTCCGTTACGCCCTGTCGGCGGACGTGCACCGGTCGAAGCTGAGCGACGACCTGGCGTTCCGGCTCCTGTTCGTCCTGGCGCGGATGTGATGGGATGGAACGGCCCGGTTTCCTTCGCCTGGTTCGCGCCGACGACTGGTGGCTGTACCACCTATTGCCGCTGCTGGCGGCGGCCTATGCGGCCATCGCCTATTACGCGGTGCCTCCCGGGCTCGCGCTGCCGGCGCTGCTGCGGCTGCTGCTCTCCATCGTCTGCATCGCCGCGTACTCCCACGTGGTCAACGACATCGCCGATGCCGACCAGGATGCGGAAGCCGGGAAGTCCAACCGGTGGCGTACCGTGCCTCCGTGGCAGAAGGCGGCTCTCAGCCTCACCCTGCTGCTGTGCGGGTTCGCGGTCTGGGTGGGAGCGGACCTCTCCGTCCGGTCTCTGGTGCTGCTGGCGGGGATCGCCGGCCTGCAGCCCCTCTATGCGCTGCACCCGGTACGTCTCAAGGAACGGGGCGCATGGGGGCTCATCGCCGACGCCCTGCACACGCATGCGCTGCCGACGCTCTACTGCATCGCCCTCTTCGCCGACCTGGCCGGCGCCTCCGTGTGGCGGCCCTTCCCGCTGGCCGCCACCGCGTGGGCCTTCTTCGTCGGGATGCGCGGGATCCTGTACCACCAGCGCACGGACGAGGCCAACGACCGGCGGGCAGGGGTGAGGACCTTCGTCACCACGCACGGCTCGGACCGCGCAGCCGTGATCGCCCGGCGGCTGGTTCTCCCGACCGAGCTCGTCAGTCTCGGGCTCCTGGGGGTGACTCTCTTCCCCGTAGCCCCGGTGGTGGTCGCGGCGCTCGTGGTGTACGGGGGGCTGATCCAGCTCCTGCGATGGGCAGGGATCGAGCAGGGATCGCTCGCGGATCCCGCGCCGGCGGAGAGGGGAGCCTACGTCCCGCTGCTGGCGTTCTATCGGAGCTGGCCGGGGGTCGCATTCGCGCTGCTCCTGGCGTGGCGCGATCCGGCGTTCCTCGTCGTCCTCCTCCTTCACGCCGTCGTCTTCGCCCCGCTTCTGCTGCGCGAGGCGGGCGACCTGTGGGACCTCCTGTGGTGGTACGGCCGGGCACCGTTCCTGGTCGCGCGGCGGGTGGCGCGGGGACGGGGTTAAGAAACGCTTTTCAACCGGATGCCGCGATCCATGGACCCAGGGACCTTCGCCGCGCGATACGACGCCGTGATCTCCGAGCCGCGCATGCGGAGGTTGTACGGTGCGAGCGGCTACTTCAACGTGGGGTACTGGGCGGAAGGGACAACGGACCTGGTGGCTGCCTGCGACCGGCTGGTCGACGAGGTCGCCGCCGCCGTGCCGCCGGACGCGGCAGTCATCATCGACGTCGGCTGCGGCCTGGGCGCGGGCACGCGCCGCCTGGCGGACCGTTTTCCGCGGGCGCTGGTGGTCGGCGCGAACCTCTCGCACTGGCAGCTCACCGCAGCCCGGGAGCGCGGCGTCGAGCAGCCCGTGGTGATGGACGCAGCGTGGCTGGCGGTCGGGAGCGGCACCGCGGACGCGGTGCTGGCGATAGAATCGGCACAGCACTTCGACACGAGGGAGGCGTTCTTCGCCGAGACGCACCGTGTGCTCCGGCCGGGCGGCGTGCTCGCCCTTGCCGACATGCTCTTCGAGAACGCGGACCCGATCGGCCCCTGGATGCTCCCGCACGACAACCGCGTCACCACCGTCGCGGGGTACGCGCGGGCGCTGGAGGACGCGGGTTTCACGGAGGTGGAGGTGCGCGACGTCACGGACGTGACCTGGCGCCCGTACTGCGCGGCGATGCGGAGCGTCTTCGGCGGACACGAAGACGCGCTGCGGGCGATCGAGCAGTCGCTGGCGCGCTACGTCCTGGCGTTCGCCAAGCGCGCGATCCGTTCCGGGGTCAGCGGCTCGTACCAGTAGTCGATCTCGGCCACGCGCGGCACGCCCTGCGGCCGGGTGCCGTAGATGTAGCGGGTGTAGAAGAGGTCGTCGACCTCGAACACTTCCATCCGGTTCGTGCCGGGCACGCGGTAGTAGCAGCGGAGGGGCACACCACGGGGCGCAAAGAGTCCGCCGACGGCTACTCGAGTCGCCGTGCCACGATTCGGCGACGAGGCGTGGAACAGCTTAAGGCAGAAGATCATCGCGCTCCCCGCCTTCATCGGCACCGCCTGCATCGGGAAGAGCGGCGCGAGCTCGCGGTACGGGAACGCCGCCCCGGGCCCGTGCGGGCCGGCGTTGAGGCGATGGCTGCCCGGTACGACCTGAAGGCAGCCGTTCACGAGATCCGTGTCCACGAGGGGGCACCAGACGGCGATCGCCTGGGCGCGCGACTCGTCCACTACCGAAATGTCCTGGTGAAGCAGCACCTCACCCGCACCCGTGGGTGCGCCCGTCGCCTGCGGCGCCTTGGAGAGGATGTTCGAAAAACAGAGCCGGTATCCGTTGAAGAGGGTGTCGGTCTTGGGACCCAGGACAGCCTTGATCTCGCGGTCTACCGCGGCGCGGTACTCTAGATCGTCGCTCTGGATGGATGCGCCGAACGGGCGCCGGTGGATGGGCGATTCGTAGGTCTCGAAGGCGTCGAGGAGTCGCCGGATCTCGGGCGGGCTCAGAAGTCCGTCGATGACGGCGTATCCATCGTGCTCGAGGGCAGCTTCGAGCTGCGGGTCGTTCAGGCGCGGAGTTGGTTGCATGGGGAGCATGATACCACCTACCCTCCCTCCCCGCCAGACCGCGTTCGGCAGTGTGTTGCGCAGCTGGCGTGTCACGACCACTCGACGTCGATCGTCACGAGCTGGTGGTTGGCCATCTGCGCGTTGCTGACGATCCCGGTCCGCGCGCGGACGTCGAGCACCGAGCCGTCCCCTCCCCACCCCACCAGGGCGATCGGCTGGCGCGTTCCGTAGTCGAGCACGGCGGCCCGCAGCGAGTAGCGGCCTCCGACGAGCGGCAGCCGCGGAATGGTGCACCTCAGCTCGCCCGTACCCCGCGCGAGGGTGTGCGGCGCCGGGTCGTGCTCGCCGGCGACGCAGACCCACTGGTCGCTCGTCCAGATGCTGAACCCCCACAACACCTCGGTCGCGCTCCCGGAGCGATATCGGAGCGTGATCCGGACCGGCTCGCCGGTGCGGATCGCGTCGCCCCGCAGCGGCTCCGCGACCAGCTCCTCGACGACGAGAGGTCCGTCCGGCGGCGAAGCGTCCGGCAGCGCGGAGCCCTCGGCCAGACGGAGCTCGAACATCCGGTTCAGCGTGTCCACCGCGGTGCCCCTGAACACCGCCTGGCCACGGTCGAGCAGGATTCCGCGCTCGCAGAGCGACTGGATCTGATGCGTGTTGTGCGAGACGAGCAGCAACGATCCACCGCGGTCGAGATAGCTCCGCATGTGCAGCGCGCACTTGCGCTGGAACGCCAGGTCGCCGACGGCGAGCACCTCGTCGACCAGCAGCACGTCCGGATCGAGCTGCGCGGCGAGGGCGAAGCCGAGGCGCGCGCGCATCCCCGCGCTGTACGATTGTACGGGCGCATCGATGAACTCGCCGAGATCGGCGAAGTCGACGACCCTGTCGTGGAGCTCCGCTCCCTCGCGCTGCGTGAACCCGTGCAGCGCCGCGCCGAGACGCACGTTCTCGCGCCCGGTGAGCAGCGGGTGGAACCCGGTGCCGAGCTCGATCAGCGCGGCCACGCGCCCGCGCAGCCGCACCTCGCCCCGATCGGGCTTGAGGAGGCCGAACAGCACCTTGAGCAGCGTGCTCTTCCCGGCGCCGTTGCCGCCGACGACCGCCAGCGCCTCGCCGGGCGCGAGCTCCAGCGAGACGTCGTCGAGCGCCCAGAACTCGCCGACGCGGAGATCCTGGCCGCCCGGCCGCAGCAGCAGCTCGCGGGCGGTGTCACACACGCCGTACCAGAGTGCGCGGCGGAGCTGGCGCGCGAACTTCTTGGAGAGGTGCGAAACGGAGAGGACGGACATCGCCGGCTCAGACGGGCTCGCCCTCGATGATGCTCACCGGCTCCCGCGTGGCGACCAGCCGCGTCATCCGGAAGCCGGCCCTCGCCATCAGCTCGCGGTGCTCGTCGGGCCTCCGGTGCATCCCGGCGGTGGTCGCGAGCGAGATCAGGTCGAGGAGCTTCGCCCGGCCGGATTCGCCGCCCGGGGTAATGACCTGCTCGACCACCAGGAGGCGCCCTCCGGGCGGAACGGCGCGGCGGACGTTCCGCAGGATGGCGAGGCACCTTTCCTCCGGCCAGTCGTTGATCACGTGCGAGAGCAGGTACGCGTCGGCGCCGCCCGGAACGGACTCGAAGAAGCTCCCGCCGATCACCTCGCAGCGGTCGGCGACGCCTCGCGCCTCGATCATGCGGCGCGCATCGGGGCCTGCGTGCGGCAGGTCGTACACGATCCCGCGGAGCGCGGGGTTGGCGAGGAGGAGGGTGGTGATGAGATTCCCGCTCCCCCCGCCGATGTCGACGAGCGTGCGAATGCCGGAGAAGTCGTACGCCTCCGCCACCGCCGCCGGCTCGCGGCCGTAGAACGCGATCATCGTCTCGTTCACCCGCGAGGCCATCTCCGGTCTCATCTCGCCGAACACAGCCGCCCCTCCGACCCTGGCGAGGACCGGCTCACCGGTCTGCATAGCGGCTCCGGCGGCGGGCGTGTCATCACACCGTGCCGCCGCCGGGCGTGATGTCGACCACCAGGCTTTCGATGTAGTGCGCGGTCATCGTCGCGCAGTACGGGACGCTGTCGAGCGGCTGCGCGGCGCGGAAACGAGGCGCGTCCAGCAGCAGCGTCCGGACCGCGGCCGTCACCTCGGCGCGTCCGAGCCTGGCGCCGACGCAATGATGGATGCCGTAGCCGAACGTGAGATGGCGGGCCGCCGGACGGTCGAGCCGCAGCTCCGCGGGGTGCTCGTATACGGCCGGGTCGCGGTTCGCGGCGGCGAGACAGAGGTTCACCATCGCGCCCGCCGGGATGGTCACCCCGCCGAGATCCACCGCCTCCCTCGTCACCCGCCGCAGCATCGGCTCCGGCTGGTGGAGACGCAGCACCTCCTCGATGAAGGGACCGATCTTCGCCGGGTCGTCCCGGAGCGCGAGCCGGACGTCCTCGTGGCGCAGCAGACGGAGCACGCACTGGGCGATGGCGCGCTCGCTTGTCTTGGTCGACGCCACCCACAGCAGGCGTACGAGGCTCCGCGCCTGGCCATCGTCCAGGCCGTCGCCGCGCAGGCGTCCGTACATCTCCGCACGGTCCGCCAGCCGGTCGAGCTCCCGGACGTACTGCGCGAAGGCGGGCGAGCGCGCGGCGGCGGCACGGATCGCTTCGACCGTCGCGTCGTCGACTCCGAGCAGCCGCGCGGCCACCGCCTCGCTGAGCGGCTGCGCGTACTCGCGGACGACGTCGAGTCGCGGCTTCAGCAGAGCCGCCGCGCGTTCCGCCGCGAACGCGCCGAGGCGCTCGATGACCTCGCGGGAGAAATACGCCGACACGATCCGGCGAACGGCGGTGTGCTCCGGCGGATCGGCGGCGAGCAGCACCGCGTCGACGTCCTCGTAGGGGCGATTCGAGAAGAGGTGCGGACGCATGAACGCCGACTTCACCTCCTCGTGGTCGAGGACGATCCAGGCGTCGTGCCGCGCGAGGTACTGCACCGGCCCCGCTGCGCGGAGCGCCTCGTAGCATGGAAACGGATCACGGGCGACAGCCGGGTCGTCGAGGTCGATCGTCGCCGCGGTCGGCGGGGCGGCGCCGGCCGTCGGCACGCGCGGCCCCAGGACGCTCGCGCGCACGCGACGGGCGACGCTCCCGGCGTTGCGGAGGATGCGCGACAGGAGCGTCACCCGAGGCGCGCCACGAGGTGAGGACGAGCGAGCCGGTACAGAAGCCAGGCGAGCACCAGCGCGGCGACGGCCAGGATCGCCACCGTGGCGAAACCGGGAGTCGCGCCGCCGGATGTCAGCCATCCCCGGGTGGTGTCGAGGAGGGGGGTCACGGGGTTGAAGCGCAGAAGGCCTTCCTGCGGCGCGCGGTAGACGACCGGGGTGAGAAAGAACCAGAAGCCGGTCACCAGGGTCATCGCGCGGACCACGTCGTCGTACAGCATCCCCGCGGGCGCGGCGAAGAGCCCCAGTGAGAGGCCGAGCAGCACGAGCCCGGCGATCCCGAAGGGCACCAGCAGCACCGTGGCCCCGACCGGCACGGCGAACGCGACGAGCACCGCCGCGAGCACGGCCAGGCGCACGGCGCAGTTGAGGAGCACCTCGAGAACGCCCGCCAGGACGAGCGCCTCGTGCGGCACACGGCTACGCGTGATGAGCTGCCGTCCGGCCGTGAGATGCTGCAGGGACACGTTCAGGGCGTCGGCGAACACCTGCCAGAGGATCGTCCCTGAGAGAACGTAGACCGGATACGGCACCTCCGTCGGCGCGGTGACGACGATCCGCCTCGACTGGAGATACACCCCGATCGCCGCCGTCCCGAGCGTCGGCAGAAGCAGCCAGAGGTACCCGAGCCACGCCCGCCGGTACCGCGCCTGCAGGTTGCTCCGGAACAGGGTCCACGCCACCGCCGGCGACCGACGCAGGTCGCCCACGGCATCGGCGAGGAAGCGCAGGGGGTGGTGCAGCTCGGAGCTGGCGGTGTAGACGGTCTCGGTCATCCATGGGCCTGCTGGGGCGAGCCGGAAGCAAGCTCAACGATAGAGCGCCGCAGGCACCTCCGCAATCGGCGCCGCGGCGAGCCGGCCGGGCTCGGAGGCGCGCCGGGAGGCGGGTCATGCGCCGGCCGGCTCGTCGTCCCACAGGTATTCCCGGGCGTACGGCGCGTACAGGGGACGGTGTCGGAGCAGGGTCGCCTTGCCCACGCAGTGGCGCAGCACGTCCTCCGGAAAGTCGCTCTCCGTAATCTTCCGGTCGGGCTTCAGGCGCGCGAGCAGCCGGATGACGGGACGCAGCCGGTTGTGGAAGGGGATGGTGGCGTAGCGGCGGTACAGCCGCTCGAAGCGGTCCGCCCCCAGGCGGGCGGCCACGGCCGCGACCCGCCGGGAGATCACCGGATACCAGTACAGCTCTTCGGGGGAGAGCGAGGGGTTCACCCGCCCGATCTCCAGCTCCACGTGCTCCAGGCCGAGCGCCTCTTCCAGGACGGTCAGGAACCCTTTCCGGTCGTCGCGGAGGAGCTCGTAGGGGAGCACGATCAGGCTCTCCTCGCCGAAGGCTTCCGTGTAGAGGCGGATGAGGTAGTCGAAGTCGTAGTAGTGGAGCGCATCCGTCCGCGCGTGCTCGGCGAACGCCCTCGACATCCCTTCGAGGTGCAGCACTCCCCCGGACCTCACGTACTGGGAGTACCCGGAGATCATGAGGTCCCTGAACCCGCGCGTCACGAGGAGGACGCGGCTGTCCGGGTAGAGGGTGCGGAGGAGGTCGCAGACCTTCGCCTGGTCGGTCTTGATGGGATCCGCGAACTCCGGCTCGCTGCGGCTCCAGTCGAGCCGGATACGGCCCGCGTCCCGGTGGGGAGTGGACAGCCCCTCGAAGCTCGTCACATAGTACCGGTACGGCTTCTCGGGAAGGCGGCACAGGGAGTACACGTCCGGGAACCCTCCGAGCCCGCCCGGCGCGTAGCAGAGGTCGGGGTGCTGCCGGAACCACTCCTGGAGGAAGGTGGAGCCGGCTTTCGGATAACCGACGTGGATCAGATGCCGGGGCATAGGGCGGAACGGCTCGCGGGCTCGCTCCGGTGGCTCCGAAGGTAGTGGGACAGCGCCTCGATGCAGAATCCGGTAGTCAGCTCCTCCGAGCCCCAGCCGTAGTACTTCCGGGGCCCCCCGTAGTACATGGCGACGGCGGGCCATTCTCCCGAAGGTCCCTGCGCCGCCAGCAGGAAGCGCAGGGCGCGCTCCAGTTCGGGCGGGCTGCTCCCCCAGTAGAGCAACGCGCACGCCGCCAGCGCGGTGTCCAGCGCGCTCCCGCCGATCGCCCCGTCCTCGCGAGCGCCCTCGACGATCCGGCGGACCGCCGCTTCGCGGATGGCTCCGAGCCCGGAGATCCCGGCGTGGAAGCAACGCGAGACGGCATAGTAGAAGGTGTACCGGTTCAGGTGCCACTTGTCGCAGGCGTCTTCCCGGCCGCTCCGCGCGATGTCCATCAGGTAATCGGCCACCGGCCCTGCCGCCTCCCCGTCGCCCAGATAGAACAGGACGTTGGCATTGACGACCCCGTCCACGTCGCTCGGAGCGGATTCGTTCAGCCTCCAGAAGTAGTACGCCTTCACCGGATTGGCCCAGTGCCGCAGCGCTACCCGCCAGAAGTCCAGGTTCCGCGGCAGGGGCCAGCGTGGAACCACCCAGGTGTAGAACAGGCCCCTCCTGTCCCGGTTTGCCAGGATCAGCTCCCGGTTCGGCGGGAACGCCACCCCCTGCCGGCGCAGCACGCAGGAGGCGCAGGTGATGTCGTCGAGGTCGGGAGGGATGGTCGAATGATACCGGTGCTGCTTCGTCCAGTACCGCCACGCTCCCGGACCCTCCATCTCCGCCCGCAGGAACCGCGCGGCACGCTCCAGCATCCGGCTCGCCCGCGCGGAACCTGCGAACCCCAGCGAATACGCGACGAGCGCAGTGGCGAATGGAGTGCTGTCCGCGACCCGGTCCTTGTGGAAACTGTGGTCGGTAGACATGAACACCCGGAACTCGCCCGACGCGAGTTGGGCACGGTCGAGAAAATCGAGCCCGAGCTCGATGCTCGCATCGAGCCGTTCCCGGTTCAACTCGTCCATTTCATCACACGTCGGACGTCATCGGCGGACCGCGCGAGCTATCTCCGGTACAGCGCGTCGAAGAGCGGCCTCGAGGCCACGGACAGGCGCACCACGGCTGAAGACATGGGCAGGCACCGATTTATCGCCGCACCTGACGCCGTTCAACAGATCAGCGCTACACGCGGCCTCACCTCCCGGGGGACTCCCGCGGCGCGGCGGACTGACCCACTTCAGGACGAACCGGGCGGGATCGTCGGCAATATTATCAGGTGCGCCGGGAGGTCGCTTCGGACCCGCCGGTGAGTTGCCCCGTGGGTGCGACCAGCACATTCGAGGCGGCGGCAAAGAACGGCTTCGCCGCAATCTGGGGAAGCTTGAGCTCCAGGAGACGGCTCCCGTCGCCCGTCTTGCCCAGCAGGCGTACGACTTCCGCCTCCCCGCTGGTGCAGTAGACTTGCTCCCCTACAGCAGGGCTGCGCTGTGCCCCACTGATCCACTGGGGATGAAGGGCAGGGTCGACATGCAGATCCTGTGCATGGATGCGTCGGCTGCTGTTGTTCGGGATCCAACTCATCAGCGCCTCTCCGGGTTCAGGTCAGGACGCGCCGCCGAACAGGGTGGGACTGTGGCGCTCTGGAATCTAACAGGAGTGCCCTGCTTTTCCTAATCTGAGCGGAAGGGATGCCGCAGAGGCACGTGCGCGCAAACCTAAGACAGGGAACGGACTGGGCCGGTCGCCGTATTGGAGCTGCACCGAAGCCGGAGGAAGGAGCCCTGCTGGGTGCACGGCTGCATTCTGTCTTCAGGTGCGTCCGCATGCTCCCGCCCACCACACGCCGGCTGAAGGCATCGAGCACCACGGCCAGGTAGAGGAATCCCGCCCAGGTGGGACGTAGGTGAGATACTGTTGGCGAACTGGCCTGCTCCTCGCGGCGGGGAGAATCCCCGATCCGAACTCTGCGCGCGAGGAGCTTCCCATGTCACTGAAGCCGACAGGGGGCGTGCTCTCAACATGCGTCAGGCGCGCACCTCTTGCGAGGCTGCCATCCACGATCCACCTTGCGGCTCCAGCACCTGTCGCGCTCCATAGCAGGCGAGGTCCCATGCCGCTCCGCATCGACGCCAGCGAATTCCTCTACGCTCTGGACTCTCACGATCCAGAGACCGAGCACTACCTCGACCTCCAGACCGGCGAGATCATCCCTGCCACCTGGGGCGCCTTCATGTCCGACGAGCCGGAGTACGCCGAACTCGAAGCCGTACGCGACGATGAGGAGCGCTATCGTCTCATCGATCCCGTACCCTCGCGCGAGGGCTGGCGCCGGATGCGGGACTTCGTCGAGAGTATCACCGATGCTCACGTGCAGGAGCGGCTTCTTGATGCGATCCACGGCAGCGGTGCCTTCGGACGGTTCAAGCAGGTGATCTCCTTATCCGGTGGAGTAACCCGTTGCGGGTGATCTCCAACTCCAGGGGACTCCCTACTGTTCATTCAGGGGCGGTATCCCTTAGGACTTCGCTTTCTTCGAAGGTTTCGACTTGCCAGAACTGTTGAGGGCGACCGCTTGCCGAACGAGCGCCTTGAAGGCGGACTCGTCCACTTCTTCTCCCTCGTGGATGTCGATCGCGCGGCGTGCGTTTCCGTCGAGACTCGAGTTGAAGAGACGGGCCGGATCCTTCAGAGACGCGCCCCTCAGGAAGGTAAGCTTGACGACATTCTTGTAGGATTCGCCAGTGCAGATGCCGCCGTCGTGCGACCAAATCGGAGTGCCCCTCCACTTCCACTCCTCGACGACGTCCGGGTCTGCTTCCTTGATGAGCTTGCGCATTCTGCTGAGGGTTTCTCCGCGCCAGTCCCCGAGTTCGGCGATTCTTTTCGAGATGAGCTCCGATGCCGACTGGCCTTGGCTCGCGCCCGAATTTTTCATGTTCTCATCCTATTGTTCGCCACACAGCATGCGTAACAAGAGCCCGCCGACTATCGACGGACTACAGGGTCCCGGTGTTACACAGATTACGTGATCCCCGATAACGCCCAGGTTCAGCGGCGGGCTCGCGAAGCAGGACCGTCCGCTGGAACCGCTTGTTAGGCCTCCTTTGGCGCACCTCTGTTCCTGTGTTGTATATAAGTTCCTACTCGGATACCTAGCCACGCCATCGGAATGTACGCGGCCAGCAGATCAAGCGCGATGAACCAGGTAGGCGCCGGAATCATGAAGCTCGCCGCCACACCACCGCAAAGAAATACGATGCCAATTGCGAAAGCGATTTGCACCTTGTAGGTCGCAGCGATCAGGTAAGCGGCGAGCGCGCCCACGAGAGTGCCTACCGCATGGGCCAAGAACGGCATCAGGAAGTGTCGCGGCTCGAAAAGATGTATCACCTTGCTCAGGCTTTCAGCGCTGCTTACATCGGCGCCAGCAGGTGGAGGAATGAGCGACGGGCCGAGAGTGATAAGTGCCATGTTGACGGCCCCGCCTATAGCGGTTCCAGCAAGGAGGGCAATGACATTTCGCAGCGTGTTGGGCATTTTCAATTCTCGTGGGAGACCTAACGCATGTTGAGAGCACGCCCCCTGCTGCAATCCTGCGGTTGCCCCACACACGGACACCGCAGCAGGGAGCGGCTCTCATGAGAGGCCCAACCAAGTATGTGGGCCTCGGCGTCCACCAGGCAACCACCCTCGCCGTCGTCCGCGACGGCAACGGCAAGCTCTTGCCCGCAGCATCCTTCCCACCGAGGAGGCGGCACTGCTGGAGTTCTTCGCCGGCATGCGCGGCGCACGTCGCCTTCGAGGAAGGGGAAGTCTCATCGGGGGCGTTCGCCCGGCGGGGTCTGCCGAGGCACTCGCCGAACTCCAGGCTCCCTCGCAGAAGCCGAAGAAGCGTCCGGCCGGCTCCGAGCAGCCGGGCAGGGTTTCGGCTGCGTCAGCAAGATCTGGTTCGGCTGCACGCCCTGAGCTTGGAGGCGTTAGACAGCGGTGTGGCTACTCCTACTCCGGGAGGATCTGCTGCAACAAATGATGGAGCTGGGGGATCTTGGTCTGGACCACTTCCCACACGAGTTCGTAATCCACCCCGAAGTACCCGTGAATGAGACGGTCTCGCATCCGAGCCATAGAGCGCCACTCTACCTGCGAGTGGGCAACTCGGAAGCTCTCCGGCAGGTTCTTGGCCGCTTCGCCGATGACCTCCAGACTGCGCACGAACGCTCGCCGGAGGGTCTCGTCTGCAAGGAACGCCTCTGCGGAAACACTTCGCTGGCGTGGAGCAGGTAGTTGGTCTCGGAGAGGATGTGCCGAACGTAATCACGCGGCTCGAACGACATCCTGCGCCTCGGCCAGAATATGAGGTCCGATATAGGGACTCAGCGCTTCCGTGGTGACAACTTCGACGCGGCGAGCGAGCCGCTCTTCGAGCAGATCGCACAGGCGCATGAAGCGGTCGAAGCTCTTCTGCTCAGGAGCGAACTCGACCAGGAGATCCACATCGCTCTCGGGGCCCGCCTCGGAACGGGCGAACGAGCCGAAGAGAGCGAGACGGCACACACCGAGATCTCGGATCTCCGCTTCGACCTCTCGCAGACGTGCGAGCACGTCAGATCGGGCACGCACAGGGGTAGCCATGCCGAAGAATCTAGGCCGGACATCGGTTATACGCTATGGGCTCGCTGCCTAGCGCCCTCAAGCTCAGGCGCAGTTGGCGGCACCGCAAGTTTACCGCACGAGTAGGCGTTCTTGGTGGCGCACCTGCCGAAGAGAGCCGCCGGCCAACTGTCGCCTGTAGCGCTCTCTTTAGGCTGCCCTCACCGGCTCTGCTCCCCCGAACCGCTCCGGTGCCTGGATGCAGCTGACAGTATAGGGAATGCCGAGCTGCGACAGCTTCTGGAGCTGACCGGGCGGATAGGCAAGATTGCACTGCGCATCAAAGTAGAAGGTGGAGTGCAGCCACCCCTCCATCCCGCCCAGATTGCGTAGCGCCTCTGCGTGGGGGAGCACAGAGTCCAAGATCCAGTCCAGCCGCTCCGAAGGGTCGACCTCCGGGGGAGCTTGCAAAGTGGCGGAGCCGAACGGCAGCGGGATTCCCTCGTACTTCCCGCGGGTGCCGAGCTCACCCACCTCGTTCCTTTCGGTGAAGGAGAGACCGGTTTGGCGCTCGGCGAGAGCAGGTGAGAAGGACTTCCCGAGGAGTTGTAGGTATGGCTCTTCGACGATCATGGGGGGCGCATCGCGGAGCGGTGATACTCCTGCCTCCGAGCAGGAGTTGAAGGAACGAACCTGGGCAGGCTGCACCGACCTCGGGTGACTGCGCGGACCCAAAGACCCCGGACCGCACGGAAGGTGGCCCGCAGCCTAACGCCTCCATTAGGCAGCCTGGTGCGGCGCCACAGGGCACCTACGCCTGCGGCTGCCTATACCGCCTGACCGAGCAACGTGCGGATGTTATGGGTGTGGGTCGAGATCATCAGCTTGGAGATCTCGTACACGCGAATCTGCTTCGGAAAGCGCCGGCGCGCTGCCTTCATCATGGGGAGGATCAACTCCTCGGACTCGGCGATGTAGCGCGCGACTTTCTCCGGAGTGAAGACCCCGACCATGGAGACCACGTTGTGCACACGGTCGATCGCCTTCCCGACACTTGCGATGGGACACTCGGCTATCGCGCAGAACCGGTCCGCCTTCTCTGCGGATGTCTCTCCCTCTGGCAATGCCCGGCTCCGCGTCCTCTGCAAGCCAGGGTTAGGCGCCGGGAGTATGGCGACGACCGAGTGCCGGCGTGCGCTCGTACTCGCGCGACCTGCTATGCGCCAGGCGCTCGATACCCGGCCTGTCCGGCCTTGCGCAGGGCATCAATCGTTTCGTCGACCGTCAGGAGGACCGTCGTTTCGACCGAGCTCAGTGCACCCCCCGCACTGATCGCCAGCGCGACCGCGGCCATGGACACGTTGTCAGGAGCCTCCCACAGGTTGTAGCCGTCATGCGCGCCAAAGGCGTACCAGAACCCGTGGAGCCTCCCACCGACAGACTCGATGTAGGATTGAGCGGCCTTTCGACGGTCCTCTGGATTGCCGATCAGCCTGGCCCACGTCTCCGGCGTGTAGCTGAACTTCGTGAGGTAGAGCGGCATGGTCTCCCTCCTTCGCGCAGATAAGAATTGCGGAGGATTCAAATCTGGTTTTCTGCCCCGTCTCCTCCGAGGTGTCAGGCGCCTAACGCCCCCAAGTTCAGGCGCGTGCGGCCGAACGGGATGCTGCGCGGCGCCATGACTGGCGCAGGACCTCCAGCGGGCAGAACAGGTCGCCGGCCGCATGTCGCCTGCACCGCAATCGTTAGGCGGGAGGGGACTGCGGATGGCACCTACGCATAGAGCAGCCGGCCCTTGGGTTTGGGAACCGGGCGACCGAGCTGCTGGGCCGTTTCGATCCACTCGCGGATGATGACTTCCACGTTGGAGATGGTCTCGGCGTACGTGGCACCATCAGCGGCACAACCGGGCAACTCCGGGACCTCAGCGATGAAGGCCTGGTCCTCGTCGCTCCAGTAGAGGATCACTTCATAGCGGTACTCAGGCTTCATCTGTTCCTCCTGCTAGCTTGTACTTCAGGATCACCTGTCGAACCTGCCTCACCTGGTACGCTTTGGCCTGGGCGCCTCTGGGCTGCAGGTTCAAGATTTCGGCCACGTCGTCGCGCGTGAAGATGTAGTGTCCGCCCCGGATGCGCTCCTCGAAGCCGAGCCAAATCAGCAGCGCGCGCAGACCGGCAAAGGGGATGTTTGCGTCGGAAGTGCCGCGCAGGATCTGGAGCAGGAGCTTCTCGTGCTTGCCCATGCGCCCAATCTACAGGTGCGCTTGGGTGCACGCCACGGGGCGGCGGCACCACCCGCCTAACGCCCTCAAGTTCAGGCGCGGTTGGCAGAGAGCGCAAGTGCCCGCAGCGGGCGTGAGTGCCGCCCCTGCTGCTCACTCCTGCGGCGAAACCATGCCCGGCCAACTGTCGCCTGCAGCGCACGGGTTAGGCGCGTGGAAGACAGGCTGTCCGGCCGATCTGCACCATCAGTTCCCACCCCAGCTGCCGTGAAGCAGCCGGAAAATCCCCAGATGCTTCGTCACCCGGCATCTCCGCGCAAGAACGCCCGCGCGATCGGGATGAAGAGCGCGGGCTGTTCCGCATGCGGAAAGTGCCCGCTGCCGACAATGCTCCGCAGCTTGGCCTTTGGAAGCATGCTCGCCCACTCGCGGAAGCTCTCCACCGGCAGAGGGGACTTCTCCCCGTGGAGGATCAGTGCCGGAGCGCTCACCTTCTGCGCATCCGGTCGCCAGTCCCATGCGCCGAGCGGCCCCAAGGTATACTGGTACACTTGGTTGTTGAGCGTCTGCGGTGTCCCGTCACACGGGTCCCCGCGAACAGGGATGCTGCCCATTGGATCGGCAAGGTAGCCACGGATGAAGAGCGCCCAGTAGGCTCTGCACGCCGCCACGGGATTCGAAGTGGATGCTAGTGCGCGAGCTGCCGCACTGACCGCCACACGTGTAGTGCTGTCCATCCACGCTCGCAGGTTGCGGCCGAACTGTCCCATGTACGGATCGCGGCGCAGGGGAATGGGATCGATCAACAGCATCCGTTCCGTATGCTGTGGGTGCGCCGCCGCGTAGTGCAGGGCCAGTCCCCCCCCCCAGGAATGGCCGGCGAGCACCATCCGCTCCAGACCAAAGTGGCGGCGGACAGCCTCCAAGTCAGCGACATGATGGGCGACGCTGATCCGGCTCGAGTTTGTGATGGGCGTGGAATGCCCGGATCCGCGCTGATCATAGAAGATG
Source organism: Longimicrobiaceae bacterium (assembly GCA_036260145.1). GTDB lineage: Bacteria > Gemmatimonadota > Gemmatimonadetes > Longimicrobiales > Longimicrobiaceae > JAFAYN01. The sequence goes on from DATAAL010000592.1 coordinate 21,680, forward strand.
AGAGTGAAGTCTGCTGCGAGCGCTCCGAGATCGGGGCGGAGCGACTCGCCGGATAGCCCCGGCCCGCCGTGGAGGACCACCACCGTATCCGCCGCATCGCCTTCGACCCGGAAGGCAAGCTGAACGCTGTCCTCAGTCAGGATGGTGCCCTGCCGGACGGACGCAGGATGGATCGGTGCGGGCGCAGGTGTCGCGCACGCCGCAAGGCAACCGAGCACTAGCCATCGTAGGGACATGAACGACCTCCTCAAGTTGATGCGGTGAATCGGGACCAACGGAGCGGTTCTGCAATCCGGGCGCGCACCTAACGCCCGGCCGCTCAGCCGCGAGCGGCGTTCAGGATTACCTCGATTCACCCGAGCATTCGCCGCCGCTCGTCGGCTACAGCGGCATGTTAGCCAGCGCTGGCGGCGATTCGAAGACGTATCCGGGCACAACCGCTCGCATTGCGCTTCATACTACGAGCAATCGAACGCCACATGAGCCGACCGCTCTACCAAGCGAGGCCTGATCAGCTCCAGGCGAATTTGCCAGGCACCGGTTCTGACCGCCACTATCCATTGAGGTCTCGCACGATTCGCTCGATCGCAGTCTCATCAACCAGAACGTCGCGCAGCAAGCGCCGGACTTCGTCCTGGTCACACGCAGCGCGGGCACGATCGAACGCTTCAAGCTGATCTGTGGCTGACAACCTCTCGTTCACTGTCATACCGCCCAGCACGGATTTTGAGTACTCGGCCTTGAAGGCTCGCCACTTCGAGAATGCATCATCAAACGGCGCCGAATCGACGAGCCGCGTTTGGTCGAATAAACGATCGATGTCGGGCAATGCTCGAAGAATGTCCTGGCCCAGCACGGCCCGCGCCAGCACCGGCGCGAGTGCGGCCAAGTAATTACCGACGAGCTTCCTGTCCTCAGGACGGCTGGACCTTTCAATGCCACGAGCCAGGCTGTCGATGGCTTCTGCGAGTAGCCGATGCATCAGTGTTCTGAACTCGACGTTCGCCGGGCTAACGTTTCAGCTCGGGCGCGTGCGGCCGCTGGTAGTCTACTCTGGGACAATGCCCGGCCGCACATCGCCTGCAGCGCCTGGTTCGGCCCGCGGCAGAAGCGGCGGTACGGCTACTTGACTCCAAGTTCCTTCCTCACAACCTCAATGAGATTCCTCCGAGCCTCTTCGTACTTTTCAGATGCTCTAACCAGTGGTTCTGACCAACCACCGCATTCTCTCGGGGGGAACTCGCCAGATGTATCTACAAGCAACTGCAGGGCGCCTCGAACTTGGATTGCATGCCTGACCACCTCTGTGCTTGAGACCATTTCGATCGCTGCCACTGAAGAGTTCACGCCTCGCCTGAACTCATCAGCCTGTGGTCGGAGCCGGCGCACCTTCGAGGCAAGGTAGGCAACCACTTCATCAGCATGACTATCTGTCTGCCTCAGGAACCATGCTTCGTCGAAGATGGGGTCGGATTCCCATCCCGTGAGTTCCCGCAACGTGCCAATACACTCAGCGATCTCTAATTCCGCCGTCCGCCACTCGTGCGCTCCGGTCAACAACCGCTCGTATGTCTCTCGGCGGTTTGTGTGCCAGCGAAGGCGATCTTCACGGCGGCTCTGCCGCACTTCGTTGATCCACGAGCCGACAACGCCACCTGTACCGAGCAGGGCCAAGATCGTCAGCAGTTCACGCACAATCTCCATAAAATCAGTTCCGCATCTGAACTGGTGCTGTCGGGAGGGAAGCTGAACGCCCCAAAGCTCAGGCGTGGTTGGCGGAGCCGCAGGTTCACCGCACGAGCAGGTGTTCTTGGTGGCGCACCTGCCGAAGAGAGTCGCCGGCCAACTGTCGCCTGCAGCACTCTCGTTAGGCGAGCGTAGTTGGCCCTACCGCAGACGGTTACGCCAGTAGCCGGGCGCGCGCTTTGGCGAAGACCTCTGAGGCAGGCACCGGATGAATGGCTCCACTGCGGTACTCTTCCAGGCGGCGGCGGATTTCCTCCTCCCAGGCACGCTCCACCTCCGCGGCATCCTCCTCTGTGCTTTCCACGGCGTCGAGACTGGCGATGAGGTATTGTCAAGAGTTGTGGATGGGGGATGATCAGGCGGCCTCCTTCCGTTCAGGGGTGTCCTGCCGCTCGATCTGCGCGCCGTCGATGAACTTCAGCCCGGCACGCACGAGGGGGAGCAAGGCGCTGCCGTCGAGCCT
>DATAAL010000593.1:0-3189 GCA_036260145.1 Longimicrobiaceae bacterium
CACCCGGGGGCAGGGAGCTGCGGGAGCACCTGCGGGAGCGGGTCCCGGAGCACATGGTGCCGTCAGCGTTCGTGGTGCTGGAGGCGCTCCCGCTCACCCCCAACGGGAAGACGGACCGGGCGGCGGGTGCACGGATGTACCGGGTGATGGACCGGGTGCGGTGGACGGGGGAGGGGGAGCTGGAGTACGGGGGGCGGGTGGACTTGCAGGTGAAGGTGCGGGGGTACCGGATCGAGCCGGGGGAGGTGGAGGCGGCGCTGGGGGAGCACGCGGGGGTGCGGGAGGCGGTGGTGGTGGCGCGGGAGGACATGCCGGGGGAGCGGCGGCTGGTGGCGTACGTGGTGGCAGCCCCGGGGGAGGCCCTCCCCTCGGCGGCGGAGCTGCGCGCCCGGCTGCGGGAGCGAGTCCCGGAATACATGGTGCCGTCAGCGTTCGTGGTGCTGGAGGCGCTCCCGCTCACCCCCAGCGGCAAGCTCGACCGCCGCGCCCTCCCCGCGCCCGGACGCGGGGATGCAGGGCGCGCCTACCTGGCGCCGCGCACCACCGCGGAGGAGCTGCTCGCCGCGGTCTACGCCGAGGTGCTCCGGGTGGAGCGGGTGGGCGCAGACGACGACTTCTTTGCCCTGGGCGGCCACTCCCTCCTGGCCACCCGCGTGGTGTCGCGGGTGCGCCACGCCTTCGGAGTGGATCTCCCGCTGCGGGCCCTCTTCGAGGCTCCCACCGTCGCCGGCCTGGCGGCGCGGGTGGAGGCGCTCCACCCCGCGGCGGAGCTGGAGGGACGGGAGGCGGAGGAAGAGCTGGGCCGTCTGGCCGACCTTTCGGACGAGGAGGTGCTGCGCCTCCTCAGGGAGATCTGACCATGGGGCTGACCCCTGAGCAGCTCGCGCGGCTCTCCCCGGAGCGGCGCTTCCTGCTGCAGCGGATGCTGCTGCAGCGCGCCGGCGCCGAGCGCTCCCCCCAGGAGATCCGCCGCCGCCCGGCCCCGGGGCCCGCCCCGCTCTCCTTCGCCCAGCAGCGGCTCTGGCTGATCGACCGGATCGAGCCGGGGAGCCCCGCCTACAACATCCCCTACGCGCTGCGCCTGCGGGGCCGGCTGGATCCGGGGGCGCTGCGGCGGGCGCTGGACGAGGTGGCGCGCCGGCAGGAGTCGCTGCGCACCGTGTTCCGGGAGACGGACGGGGAGGCGGTGCAGGTGGTCCTCCCCGCGGCGCCCGTGCCGCTCCCGACGGTGGACCTGCGCGCCCTCCCCCCCGGGGCGCGGGAGGAGGAGCTGCGGCGGCGGGTGGAGGCGGAGTCGCTCCGTCCGTTCGACCTGGCGCAGGGGCCGCTCTTCCGCGTCCTGCTCCTGCGGCTGGACGCCGGGGAGTGGGGGCTCCTCCTCACCCTGCACCACATCGTCTCCGACGGGTGGTCCACCGGCGTCCTGATCCGCGAGGTCTCCGCCGCGTACGAGGCGGTGACGTCGGGGCGGGCGCCGGAGCTCCCCGAGCTCCCGGTGCAGTACGCGGACTACGCGGTCTGGCAGCGAGGGTACCTGGAGGGGGAGCGGCTGGAGGGGCAGCTCGCCTGGTGGCGGGAGCGGCTGGCCGGGGCTCCGCCCGTCCTGGAGATTCCGACGGACCGCCCCCGCCCCCCGGTGGTGGGGGCCCGTGGCGACGTCCACCTCTTCACCGTCCCGGCGGGGACCGCCGCGGCGCTCCGGGAGTGGGCGCGTGCCGAGGGGGCGACGCTGTTCATGGTGCTCATGGCCGGGTGGCAGCTCCTCCTGGCCCGCTGGTCCGGGGAGGAGGACGTGTGCGTCGGGACCGCGGTCGCCGGGCGGACGCGGCGGGAGATCGAGGGGGTGGTCGGCTTCTTCATCAACACCCTGGTCCTCCGCGGCGACCTCTCGGGGAACCCCGCGGCGCGGGAGTGGCTGGGGAGGGTGCGGGAGGGCACCCTGGACGCCTTCGCGCACGGGGAGGTGCCCTTCGAGAAGCTGGTGGAGGAGCTGCGTCCCGAGCGCTCGCTCCAGCACACCCCCTTCTTCCAGAGCATGCTGGTGCTGCAGAACACCGAGCAGGGGGAGTTGCGGCTCGGGCCGCTGGAGGTGTCGCCGCTGGAGGGGGCCACCGGGCCCGCCAAGTTCGACCTGAGCCTGACGGTGTACGAAGCCGGGGGGGAGCTGCGGGGGGCGCTCGCCTATCGCACGGAGCTGTTCGACCCGGAGACGACCGAGCGGATGGCCGGACAGCTGGTGCGCCTCCTGGCGGGGATGGCCGCCGACCCGGGACGCCGGGTGGGGGAGGTAGAGCTGCTCGCCCCGGAGGAGCGGGAGGCGCTCCTCGCCGCCGGGCGCGGGGCGGACGGGGAGCCCGGGGCCCGCCCGCTCCCCGAGCAGTTCACGGCGCAGGCGGCGCGCACGCCCGACGCGGTGGCGCTGATCTCCGACCGGGAGCAGCTCACCTACGCCCAGCTGGAGCGGCGCGCCAACCGCCTCGCTCATCACCTCCGCGCCCTCGGCACCGGTCCCGAGATCCCTGTGGGCGTGCTCCTGCCCTGGACCCCGGAGCTGCCCACCGCCCTCCTCGCCGTCCTCAAAGCCGGCGGTGTCTACACCCCCCTGGACCCCTCCCACCCCCCCGAGCGCCTCGCCCACATCGCCCGCGACGCCGGCGTACGCGTGCTGGTGACCACCGCGGACCTCGCCCCCACCGCTCCCGCGGAGGTGCACACCGTCCGCCTGGACACCGACGCCGAGCGGATCGCCGCCAGGCCCTCCACCCCCCCGCAGAGCGGGATCGCACCGGAGAGCCTGGCGTACGTGATCTACACCTCCGGCTCCACCGGCCGCCCCAAGGGCGTGGCCGTGGAGCACCGGGCCGCCGCCGCGCACTTCCCCGCGATGGCCCGCGCCCTCGGCGTGGGGCCGCAGGACCGCCTCCTCCAGCTCGCCTCCGCCGGCTTCGACGTCTCCCTGGAGCAGGTCCTGGTCCCGCTGCTGGCCGGGGCCTCCCTGGTGCTGCGCGGGCCGGAGCCGTGGAGCGCGGCGGAGTTCCCCGCCCGCGCCGGGGCGCTGGGGATCACCGTGGCCAACCTCGCTCCCGCGTACGCGCAGGAGGTGGTGGAGTCGGGGGGGGTCGAGGCGCTCCGCGGGCTGCGGCTGCTGCTGATCGGGGCGGACGTGCTCCCCGTGGCGCTGGTGCGGCG
>DATAAL010000594.1:0-7574 GCA_036260145.1 Longimicrobiaceae bacterium
GCCCCCGGTTTCAACCGGGGGGATCATCCGGGGGATCAGGGCGGGGGAATGGAATCCGGGGCGGCGCGATGTCGCCGGAGACGATATATTCGTGACGGTGGCTCAACGGGGCGGCGGCAGCGTCGCCCCTTGGCGTCTGGACCCTGGCGGGAGGACGATGTGAGGAGCGGGCGGGTGCGGCGAACCGGCGCGGGGGGCGCGTGAGGGTCCTCTTCGTGGCCGACGTGATCGGCTCGCCCGGCCGGCGCACCCTGGGCCAGCTCCTGCGGCTGGTGCGCGCCGAGGCGCGCGCCGACCTGGTGGTGGCCAACGGCGAGAACGCGGCGGGGGGCTTCGGCATCACCCCCGAGATCGTGAAGGAGTTCTTCGACCTGGGCGTGGACGTGATCACCACCGGCAACCACGTCTGGGACAAGAAGGAGATCCTCCCCGTGCTCGACCGCGAGCCGCGCCTGCTGCGCCCGGCCAACTACCCGCCCGGCAACCCGGGCCACGGCGCGGCGGTGGTGGAGAGGAACGGGACGCGGCTGGCGGTGCTCGACCTGCAGGGGCGCACCTTCATGCCCCCCATCGACGACCCCTTCCGCTGCGCGGACTCGCTGCTGGCCGAGCTGAAGGGGCGGGTGGACGTGGTGGTGGTTGACTTCCACGCCGAGGCCACCAGCGAGAAGCAGGCCTTGCAGCGCTACCTCGACGGGCGCGTGGCGGCCGTGGTGGGGACCCACACGCACTGCCAGACCGCCGACGAGCGGGTGCTGCCCAGGGGCACGGCGGTCATCACCGACCTGGGCCTCACCGGTGGGCTGGGCGGGATCGTCGGGATGAAGTGGGAGATCTCCCTGGAGCGGCAGCTCACCCAGACCCGCGGGGAGCGGATGCAGCCCGCCGACGACGACCTCCACCTCCAGGGCGCGGTGGTGGAGATCGACCCGGCGCGGGGGCTAGCTGTCGGCATCGAGCGGATCAGCACCCCCTACGCCAAGGCGCTGGAAGGGGCGTTCGGAAAGGTCTGAGCATGGCGCGGATCATCGACGGGACCCAGATCAGCCAGACCATCCGTGCCGAGGTCGCGGCCGAGGTCGCGCTCCTCCGGGGCGAGAGCGTCGTCCCGGGGCTCGCGGTGGTGCTGGTGGGGAACGACCCCGCCAGCGAGGTCTACGTGCGGATGAAGGCCAAGGCGTGCCGGGAGGCGGGGATGCACGACCGCACCCTCCGGCTGGCCGAGGACGTCACCCAGGCGGAGCTGTACGGAGTGATCGACGGGCTGAACGCCGACCCCTCCATTCACGGGATCCTGGTCCAGCTCCCCCTTCCCCGCCACCTCCACCCCAAGCCGGTGCTGGAGCGCGTCCACCCCCACAAGGACGTGGACGGCTTCCACCCCCTCAACGCCGGGCGCGCCTTCATCGGAGACCCCCGCGGGTTCGTCCCCGCCACCCCGGCCGGGATCATGGAGATCCTCCGGCGCGAGCAGGTCCCCACCCACGGGAAGCACGCCTGCATCGTCGGGCGGAGCCTCATCGTCAGCAAGCCGCTGATGTCCCTCCTGATGGCTCCCGGTCCCAACGCCGGAGTCACCCTGGTGCACCGCCACACCCCCGACATCGCCCCGCATACCCGCATGGCCGACATCCTGGTGGTGGCGGTGGGGAAGCCGGGGCTGATCCGCGCCGACATGGTGAAGCCGGGCGCCACCGTGATCGACGTGGGGATCACCCGGGTGGACGACCAGTCGGACCCCCGGGGGTACGTGGTGAAGGGCGACGTGGACTTCGAGGCGGTCTCCGAGGTCGCCGGGGCCATCACCCCCGTGCCGGGTGGGGTGGGGCCCATGACCATCACCATGCTCCTCCGCAACACGGTGGAGGCGGCGAAGCGGGCCCGCGCCCTCGCGGAGCGCCGCCAGAAGCGCCGGGCGGGGCGCGCATGAGCTGGGACCTCTTCTCCGCCGCCGGGGAGGAGGCGGTCCGCGACTGGCGGGACCGGCTGCGCGAGGTGGCCGGGAAGCTGCAGGTGCTCTCTCCGCTCAATGCGCTGGCGCGGGGGTTCGCGATCCCGATCAGTCCGGAGCGCAGGCTCCTCCGCTCGGCGCGCGCCTTCGCCCCGGGCTCGGCCTTCACGCTGACGGTGGCCGCCGGCTCCGAGGCGCGGATCCGGGAACTCCGGGCCGAGGGGGACGGTTTCAGGCTGGAACCATGGGACGGAGCATGACCGGACTGGCGCGCTCCGAAGCGGCGCGGACCTCCTTTCACCTCGACAGCTTCCTGGACCGGGAGGGCGAGCGGGTGGAGCGGGCTCTGGAGGAGGTCGCGGAACGCGTCCTGCGTGAGATCCCGGAGCCGCTCGCCTCGCCGATGCGCTACGCGCTGGAGACCCGCGGGAAGCGCCTCCGCCCCATCCTATGTGTGGCCGCCTACCGGGCCGTCCGCGGGGGCGATGGGGCGGTGGAGGAGCCGGTGTACCGGCTGGCGTGCGCGCTGGAGATCGTCCACACCTACTCGCTGGTGCACGACGACCTCCCCTCGATGGACGACGACGACGTGCGCCGCGGCCGCCCCACCGTGCACCGGGTCTACGGCTCGCCGCTCGCCACGCTGGCGGGAGCGGCGCTCCTCCCTGCCGCCGCGGCGACGCTGGACCTGGACGGCGCGGCGCTGGGGCTCCCGCCCGGGGAGCGGGGGCGCCTGGTGTCCGCGCTGTGTGCCGCCGTCGGCGCGGAGGGGATGGTCGGAGGACAGCTCCAGGACCTGGAAGGGGAGGGGGTGGAGCTGGACGCTCCGGCGCTGGAGCGGATCCACCAGGGCAAGACGGGGGCGCTCCTGGCGGCCTCCCTGCGCCTGGGCGGGATCGCCGCCGGAGGGAGCAAGGAGCACCTGCGCGGGCTCTCGGGGTACGGAGAGGCGCTGGGGCTCGCCTTCCAGATCGTGGACGACGTGCTGGACGTGACCGCGCACTCCCACGCGCTGGGGAAGACTGCGGGGAAGGATGTGTCGTCCCGGAAGAACACCTATCCCGCGCTCTTCGGGGTGGAGGGGGCCCGGCGGCTGGCGCGCGAGCGGGCCCGCGAGGCGCGCCGCGCCCTGGCCGGCGCGGGGATCCGCTCCTCCGAGCTGGAGGAGCTGGCCGACTTCGTGGTGGAGCGGGAGCGGTGAGCGAGTTGGAGGAAACCCGGGAAGGCCGTAGATTCAGGGCCGAGGAATGCCCGGCCGGTGCCGTCCGCGGAGCGCAGCCCCCGTTCGCGCTCCATCCCTGAAGCCGAAGGAGTGGGTCCCGTGTCCCTTCTCGAGTCGATCCAGTCGCCCGCGGACCTCCGTGCGCTCCCCGAGGACCAGCTCGCGCCCCTCGCCGGCGAGGTGCGCAACCGGATCCTGGACATCGTGTCGGGGCACAAGGGCGCCCACTTCGGCTCCAACCTGGGGACGGTGGAGCTGACCATCGCCCTGCACCGCGTCTTCGAGACCCCGCGCGACCAGCTCGTCTGGGACGTGGGGCACCAGGCGTACCCGCACAAGATCCTCACCGGGCGCAACGAGCGGATGCCCTCCATCCGCAAGCGCCACGGCCTCTCCGGGTTCCTCCGCCGCGACGAGTCGGAGTACGACGTGTTCGGGGCCGGGCACGCCGCCACCTCCATCTCCGCCGCCGTGGGGATCGCCGCCGCGCGCGACCTGCGTGGGGAGGACTTCGAGGTGATCGCGGTGATCGGCGACGGCTCCATGACCTGCGGGCTGGCGTACGAGGCGCTCAACAACGCCGGGCACACCGACCGCGACCTGATCGTCGTCCTCAACGACAACCAGATGTCCATCTCCCCCAACGTGGGGGCGCTGCACAAGTACCTCACCAACGTCCGCACCTCCCGGGTCTACAACCGGGTGCGCGACGAGGTGAAGAAGCTGATCCACTCCGCCCCGCGCTTCGGGACCATCGGCGAGATGGTGGAGCACTTCGCCGTCCGCGCGGACGACGCGGTGAAAGGGATGTTCGTGCCCGGGATGCTCTTCGAGGAGCTGGGCTTCCGCTACGTCGGGCCGGTGGACGGGCACGACATCGGCCAGATGGTCGACATCTTCCGGCAGGTGCGGGAGATGAAGGGGCCGCGCCTGGTGCACGTCCTCACCACCAAGGGGAAGGGGTTCGCCCCCGCCGAGGCCGACCAGGTCAAGTGGCACGCCGGGGGCGGCTTCGACAAGGAGACCGGGGCGCCGCTCAAGAAGTCGGCCGGTGGGCTCCCCCGCTACCAGAACGTCTTCGGCCAGGCGCTGACCGAGCTGGCGCGCGAGTACCCGCACGTGGTGGCGATCACCGCCGCCATGGCCACCGGGACGAGCACCGACGTGTTCGGGGCGGAGCACCCCGAGCGCTTCTTCGACGTGGGGATCGCCGAGGGGCACGCGGTCACCTTCGCCGCCGGGCTGGCGACGCAGGACATCAAGCCGGTGGTGGCGATCTACTCCACCTTCCTGCAGCGGGCCTACGACTCCATCGTCCACGACGTGGCGCTGCAGGACCTCCCGGTGCTCTTCTGCATGGATCGCGCGGGGATCGCCGGAGACGACGGCCCCACGCACCACGGGGGGATCGACATCGCTTACATGCTCGCCGTCCCGGGGATGACCATCACCGCCCCCAAGGACGGGGTGGAGCTGGTGGCCCTGCTCCGGCTGGGGATCGAGCACAACAGCGGGCCGTTCTGCATCCGCTGGCCCCGGGACGTGGTGCCCGCGGTGGTGCCCCCGGCGGCCGAGGTCGAGGCGACCCCCTACGGCACCTGGGAGGTGCTCCGGCAGGGGAAGCGCCTCGCCCTCCTGGCGACAGGGACCATGGTCCTTCCGTCGCTGGAGGCGGCGGAGGCGCTCGCCGCGGACGGGATCTCCGTCACGGTGGTGAACGCGCGCTTCATCAAGCCGCTCGACGAGGCCACGCTCGCCCGCCTCTTCCCCGCGCACACGCACGTGCTCACGGTGGAGGAGGGGACGGTGGCGAACGGCTTCGGCGCCTACGCGCGGGCGCGGATCGGGGAGGCGTGGCCCGAGGTGCGGGGCGCCTCCCTGGGGCTCCCGGACGCCTTCGTGGAGCACGGCGAGCGGGGGGAGCTCCTGGCCGAGCTGGGGCTGACGGCAGAGGGGATCGCCGACCGGGCCCGGGCCCTGCTGGGGGAGGGCAAGCGCAAGCCGCTCCTTGAGAGCGCCTGAGGCGGGGGGCGCCCGCGCCGTGCGTGTGGGCGTCGTCGGGCACCCGCGCTACGCCCAGCTCAACGCCACCCTGGGGCGGCTCCGCGACTTCGCGGAGCGCCGCGGGGTGGCGCTCTTCTTCGAGTCCGAGCTGGCGGCGGCCGCAGGGGATGGGGTGGAGCCGCTGGAGCCCGAGCGCTGCCCGGGGCTGGACCTGCTCCTCACCCTCGGGGGCGACGGGACGCTCCTGCGGGGGGCGCGGCAGGTGGCGCGGCACGGGGTCCCGGTGCTGGGGGTCAACTTCGGGCACCTGGGCTTCCTGACCTCCGCGGGACCCGGGGAGCTGGAGACCTCGCTGGAGCGGTTCCTCACGGGGGAGGTGTGGACGGACGAACGGATGGTGCTGGAGGTGCGGGCGGAGAGTCCCGACGGGGAGGTCCGGGGGACGTTCCTCGCTCTCAACGACGCGGTGCTGCACAAGGGCGGGGTGGCGCGGATGATCCGGCTGGCGGTGCACGCCGACGGGGAGGAGGTGGGGACGTACAGCGCGGACGGGATCATCCTGGCCACGCCCACGGGGTCCACCGCCTACTCGCTCTCCGCGGGAGGGCCGATCGTCTCCCCCTCGGTCGACTGCATCATCGCCACCCCCATCTGTCCGCACACGCTCGGGGTGCGGCCCCTGGTGCTCCCTGCCGAGGAGACGGTCTCGGTGGAGGTGCTGTCCCCGTCGGGGGAGCTGCTTCTGACCATCGACGGGCAAGAGGATGCGCGGCTGGCTCCGGGGGACCGGGTGGTGGTGCGGCGGAGTCCGGTGCCGGTGCGGCTGGTGCGGTTCCCGGGGCAGAGCTTCTTCTCGACGATGCGGCGGAAGCTGGGGTGGGGGGATCTGGTGGAGCGGGAGCGGTAAAGAGGAGGCGGGTCGCCGACCTCCGGTGGCCTCTTCGTATCGATTTCCTCCTCATATGGTGGGGCCGGTTCAACCTGACCAGTCGCTGCGCCCGCTCCCGGGCACGTGCAGATGACGAACTGATGGTACTGCCCCGAACGCGTACCGGAGCGGACTCCTGTATTCCCCAAGCCGACCCGGATCGGACAATACTGCCGGAACAAGACGAATTTCGGGGGATATCAGTATGTGAGTAATAGTGGTTGTAGATATCGCTACTTGGTCTCCTCCCGGAGGGCTTCATGGCCAAGAGCCGTAAGACCAGTTCAAAGCACGTATCGGGTGCGGTAGGGGGACCTCCTACGGCGATCGGCATGAATTATCAGGTCCGGTATGCGCTCAGTCGCCTGCTTGATCTGATCTCGCGTGCGTTGGCATCTCCTCTCACGAACTGGACTGTCCGCATGGAGCGGAGGGCCGTGGATGAGAACGCGGTCACCCGCTGGGATATCGGTATCGAGCCGGATGGGTGGTTGGTTGAAGTCAAGGGAAACCCTAAGCGAGGGGATATTGTCGAGTGGATCGAGCGATCTGCTTCGGCCGGAACTACGAAGCCCGGCCAGCGATATCTCCTCGTGTACAGTCATGGGGGTGGCACCCTGCTGAAGACGATGCGCAGGCTGACCCGGATTGCGGAGGAGGCAATCGACGATTTCGAGTTCGAGCGATTGGTTAGGGAGGAGGCGCTGCATGATGTGGGAGAGGTGTTTGCTCGTCTCGGCTCCAGTCCTCGCTCCCTTCTCGTCCGCATGAGGATCGAGCAGATTGCGGAGGAGAGCCTGATCTCCGACATCGAGAGACGGGCCCGAGGACTCGCTGGCTCGGTTGCGGGTGAGCGGCTGGTGGACCGGCTCTTTCGGCAATTGTCTGAGGCAGTGGAGACGCGGGGGGCACTTTCTATTCGAGAGGTGATTCGACGGACCCAGGGCGAGGGGATCGAACTGCAGGCGCCTCCCGTTGTCTCTGCCGAGGACCTCTCCGGGTGTGCACAGGATGCGGTCTTTCTGCTCCAGAACTGCGAGTCCGGTCTGCCCACGTCTGTGTTGGCTGCGGCGATCGGGTGTACGGTTGAACAGTTGGAGCAAGACCTCTCGGGGTTGCGAGCGGAAGGTCTGGTGACCGCGCAGGGTGAGATCCTCCTTCTGCAGCCGCTTCCGAGCTGGCTCACCCACCCACGAAAGCACGATCTGCTCAGCAGGCTACTGGATGAGCTTGTGACCTACCTGACATCGACACCGGATCCCGGGGTGGTGCGGTCCCAGATCCAGCACGTTCTTACCCTCAGCCAGCGTTGCTCGCATTCACATCCCCAGGTCGTCGCGTCTGTATTCCCGAGGCTGGACAAGGTACTGAAGCGGTTGGGCGACAAGCGCCTCGTCCTGGAGATCGCGGACGCCTCCATCGAGGCGGCCAAGCAGCCGGGCCGCACCCGGGTCCAGGCGGAAGCCGAG
>DATAAL010000595.1:0-7599 GCA_036260145.1 Longimicrobiaceae bacterium
CCGGCGGCCAGCATCTCGTTGGGGAGGGTGAAGGGCGGGAGCTCCGGGTCCCCCAGGGCCACGCGGATCCCGCCGTCGGGGGAGACCGCCTCGATCGCGGGCCGGGTGTCCACGGGGGCGAGGCGGAACAGCCCGCCGCTCACCGTCCAGTCGCGGGGCACCTCCACCGTGAAGGCGCTCTCCCGCGGGTCCTGGAAGGCGACATAGCTCACCCGGGGCGTGCGCGGCCGGTCCCCCGCGGCGTCGGGCGAGGGCTCCACGAACCGGAGGGTCTGCAGGATGGAGAGCAGCGTGGGGCGGAGCTCCTCGAAGCGCGCCGCGGGCGCGGCGATGGCGTAGAGCATCCCGCTGGGGCCGTCCAGGGAGACGAGGACCGTCGCCCTTCCGGGAGAGCCCTCCCGACCGTACGCCAGGGAGGCCACCGCGTCCGTCGCGCGGCCGGGGAGGCGCCCGGAGCGCTCGATCCGCGCCCCGGGAAACAGCGCGGCGATGGGCGCCGGTACCTCCCGGAGCACCTGGAGGGGGTCCTCCGCCGGCCGGGACAGGAAGAACGGGAACACGGCGACCATGCCCTCCGCCTTCGGGCCGCGGACGGTCACCACCTGCCGGTCCTGGACCTCCACCTTCCAGTCCTCCGGATGCCGGACGCGGAAGCCTGCCGGATCCTGGTGGTCGATCCAGCCGTCCGGCCTCCCGGCGGCGCCGGCACTCCGGTCCGCCGACCCGGTGTCGCCGCCACAGGCGGCCATCACCAGCAGACCCAGCAGGAAGGCAACGCCACGCTGCGTGCTCATCGTTCCTCGACGGCTCATGAGGTGGTCGGGAGCGGCGCGAGCCGGGTCTCCCGGATCCCGGCGAGCGTCCAGCGCTCCTCGCGGATGCTCACCATGTGGTTCGGGGGCGGGAGGCACGCGGGGAGTGGCCGATCCTTCACGACCAATATCGTCCGGGGGTACATCGCCAGCAAGCAAGGCGGGCGGTCCGGCGACCCCGCTCGGCGCGCGGAGCCCCTGGTCCTGCTTCACCGGGCCGTGAGGCCCCGGAGGAGCTGGCCCGCAGCTTCCGCCGGCCGGACAACTCTTTCCGGTCGATGCGCATCGAACTCTCAGGGCTGGGGAGGCACGGAGGGAAGGAGCCCTCACATCCAACCAGGAGGATTCCACGATGGCGACGGAAAGGAACCGCACCCGGGGTATGCGCGCGGCGGGGCTGGTCGTCCTGCTCGCTGCGCTGGCGGTGGCCCGGCCGGGCTCCACGGCCGGTCAGGACCCGTCCGCCTCCGCTGCCGCCTGGGGGGGAGGCGAGGCCGCGCTCACGCCGCAGGCGCGGAGCCAGGTGGTGGACAGCATCGCGCGTGTGATGGAACGCACCTACGTCTCGGCGGACACCGGGCGGATGATCGCGGACCACCTGCGCGGACGGATGCGCTCCGGCGCATACGACCGGCTGGCCGCCCCCCGCGAGCTGGCCGCGGCGCTCACCGCGGACCTCCAGGCGGTCAACGGCGACCGGCACCTGTACATGACCGGCGGGGGAGGCGGTGGCCCGGTGATGCGCATGTCCGGGGGAGATCCCGAGCGGGCGAGGCGGGAGAACTACCACTTCCACGAACTGAAGTGGCTGGACGGGAACGTGGGCTACCTGCGGCTCCGGAACTTCGCGGATGCGGAGGGAGCGTTCGAGACCGCGGAGCACGCGCTGCGCTTCCTGGAGAACACCGATGCCGTGATCATCGACCTCCGGGGCAACGGGGGCGGGAGCGGGCGGATGTCCGCGTTCCTGCTCAGCCACTTCACCGAGCCTGGCCTCCACTTCCTCACCCGCCAGTTCCGGGAGGACCCGGCGCGCGAGGAGCGCACGCTGGCGCAGGTGCCGGGGCCTCGGCGTACCGACGTTCCCCTGTACGTGCTGATCGACGGGCGCTCGTTCTCGGCGGCGGAGAGCTTCGCCTTCGCGCTGCAGACGCTGGGACGCGCGACCCTGGTGGGTGAGCGCACCCGGGGCGGCGGGCGCAACAACCGGTTCGTGCCGGTGGGGCACGGGCTCTCCCTCTCCGTGACCTACTCCCGCGTGTTCAGCCCGCGCACCGGGAAGGGGTGGGAGGCGACCGGCGTGCAGCCGGACATCGCCGTCTCCGCCGCGGAGGCGCTGGAGACGGCGCACCGCGCGGCGCTCGAGGCGATCCGGGGGTCGGCCCCGGGCACGGCCCGGGCGCAGTAGCGGGCGGGGGCGGAGAAGAACGAGCAGGGGTGCCGCGTGGATCGCGGCGCCCCTGCTCATTCGAGTGATGATGCCGTGGTTGCCCCTCTGGCCACCCGCCTCAACGGCATTCTTGACACTGCCGTATCAGTATCACATTCTAATCAACAGATTTGTTGACAACAAAAAAGCTGGCAACTCTCCCATTGGCGAATGGAGGCGGATGTGGCGACCCTGAAGCAGGCGCATGGGAACTGGGTATGCGGCAAGGACCGTTTCTGGAACCGGGATGCCGAGGTCGCGCTCTTCATCCGCTACCTGGATGAGGGCGCCAGCATGTACCTGGTAGCGCAGCGACGGATCGGAAAGACCAGCCTGATGAGAGAGGTCTCGCGGCGTATCGACCAACGCTATATCTGCTTGCACATCGACCTCCAGGATGCCGGTTCTGCGCCGGACTTCGTGGCTGCCCTTGGCGCGGCCACCTATCCCCACAAGTCGCTCTGGGCGAAGACCAAGACGGTTTTCGGCAACGTAGCCGCGCTGGCCGGGAACGTCATCGAGTCGCTCCAGATCCAGGAAATCCAGCTCACCATCCGCGAAGGTCTTCTCCAGGGAAACTGGGAGACGAAGGGGGCGCAGCTCCTTGAAGCTCTCGCGGCCTCCGGCCAGCCCGTGGTCATCTTCATGGACGAGGTGCCGGTGATGGTGAACCGGATCCTGAAGGGGCCGGAGCACGAGCTGTCGGAAATGACACAAGAGTGCATTGCTGCGACGGACGCCTTCATGTCGTGGATGCGCGCGCAGAGCATCAGACACAACGGAAAGGTCCGGTTCGTGTTGACCGGCTCCATCGGGTTTGAGCCGATCCTGCGGCAGGCGGGCCTCAGCGCGACGATCAACAACTTTCGTGCTTTCCACCTGGATCCCTGGTCGCCGGAGACCGCCATAGGCTGCCTCCAGGCGCTAGCGAACTGCTACGGAGTGGACTTCCAGGAGGGCGCCCGGGAACGCGTGGTCGAGCGGCTGGGGTCGTGCATCCCTCATCACGTCCAGATGTACTTCGGGCACATCCACGAGATGTGTATGAAGCGCGGCAATCGCACCTGCTTCGCGGAGGACGTGGACCGGGTGTACGAGGAGCGCATGCTGAGCACCCGGGGGCACGCCGAGCTGAGCACGTTCGAGGAGCGGCTGAAGATGATGGTGGGGAGGGCGACCCTGCCGTTCGTGCTGGACCTGCTCACAGAGGCGGCTGTCGTCGGACAGCTCACCCCGTCGGCCATCGCCGTCATCCAGCAGGAGTACGGTCTCGCCGGACGGGATGCCGCGGACCAGACGCGGGAGGTGCTGGAGATCCTGGAGCACGACGGCTACCTCAAGCGTGGGTCCGGTGGATTCGCCTTCGAGTCGAAGCTCCTGCGTGACTGGTGGCACCGCCGCTTCGCCGCGTTCGGCTATACTCCGGCCCTCCAGCGGGGGGCCTGAGCCATGTCACCGAGCCCGATGAAGTACAACCCGGCGTTCTTGGGCGACGAGGAGCTGATCCGGTCGTTCGTCGCCCGCAACGCGGAGCTGGAGACCATCCTGGGTATCATCCGGGAGAACACGGCCGGATCCAACCAGCACCTTCTCATCATCGGGCCGCGCGGCATCGGGAAGACGACGCTGGTGCTGCGCTCGGCGGCCGAGGTCCGTGCCAACCCGGAACTCGCCGCGAGGTGGCACCCCATCGTGTTCGGGGAGGAGACCTACGAGGCGAACAGTCCGGGGGAGTTCTGGCTGGAGGCGCTGTTTCACCTCGGGCAGCAGACCGGAGAGGCCCGCTGGCAGGGAGCCTACGAGGAGCTTCGGCGCGAGCGGGACGAGGCGAGGCTGCGGGGGCGGGTCCTTGCTCAGCTCATGGACTTCGCCGACGAGCAGGATAAGCGGCTCGTGCTGGTGGTCGAGAACCTGAACATGCTCGTAGGCGAACAGCTCGACCGAGACGACGCGTGGGCGCTCCGCCACACGCTGATGAACGAGCCGCGCCTCATGCTCCTGGGGACCGCCACGAGCCGGTTCCGGGAGATGGAGTACAACCAGGCGCTTTACGAGCTGTTCCGGATCATCGAGCTGGAGCCGCTGGGGCAGGAGGACGCGCAGGCTCTCTGGACCGCGGCTACCGGGCAGGGGATCACGGCGCGGCGGCTGCGTCCGCTCCAGATCCTCACCGGCGGGAATCCCCGCCTCATCCGCATCCTCTCCGAGTTCGCCGCCAACACGTCGTTCCAGTTCCTGATGAACGACCTCACGCGCCTGGTGGACGAGCACACCGAATACTTCAAGCACCACCTGGACAACCTCCCGCCCCAGGAGCGCAAGGTATTCGTGGCGCTGGCCGACCTGTGGGACCCATCGACCGCCCGGAAGGTGGCGGAGGCGGCGCGGCTGGACGTGAACGTCACCAGCGCACTGTTGAAACGCCTGGAGGAGCGCGGGGCCGTGACCGCGCCGTACAAGCGCGGCCGGGCCCAGTATTATCAGGTGGCGGAGCGGATGTACAACATCTACCACCTGATGCGACGGCGGGGCCCGGCCGCGAGCCGGGTGCATGCCGTGGTGCGGTTCATGGTGAGCCTCTATCGGGATGAGGAGCTGGTGCGGACGACCCGTTCGCTGGTAGAGGAGGTGAGCCGGCTCACGGAAGACCAACGGCGGGAGCATTTCATCGCCTATGAGGCTATTCTGAGCCATGCTCGGGCGCCGCGACTGATGCAACGCCTCATCGAGGAGACCCGGTACGCGTTCGAGACGATGCCGGACGTGCCGGAATCCCTGCAGCGGCTCATCGGCCTGACCCCGGCGCCGGAACCGGACCGGGAAACCGGACCCGGAGCGCCCGATCGCGGAACCCTGCTGACCCTGCGCGTGGAGGACGTCGAAGACACAGGGACCCTGCTCCGGATCGCCGGTCTGCTCTCGGGGCAGCCCGGGCGGCTGGACGAGGCGGAGGCGGCTTTCCGGAAGGCGCTGCGGAAGGATCCCCGCAACGCGTCGGCATGGCGCCGGTTCGCACTCCTCCTGGGCGATCGGTTGCGGCGCCATGAGGAGGCGCTGGAGTCCTATGACCGGGCGCTGGCGCTGGAGCCGGACGACGCGATCACCTGGTACAACCGGGGTATTGCGCTCGGCTACCTCGGGCGCCACCAGGAGGCACAGGAGGCCAACGATCGTGCGCTGGCACTGGACCCGAAGAGTGTACGTGCGTGGACCAGCAGGGGTGCCCTGCTCACCCGGCTCGGGCGCCACGAGGAGGCGCTGGAGTCCTACGATCGTGTGCTGGCGCTGGATCCGGAGAGTGTGCTTGCGTGGTCCAACCGGGGGGTTGCGCTGGGCCACCTCGGGCGCCACGAGGAGGCGCTGGAGTCCTACGATCGTGCGCTGGCGCTGAACGCGGAGCATGCAAAGACGTGGTCCAGCCGGGGGATCGCGCTCGGGCGCCTCGGCCGTCACCGGGAGGCGCTGGAGTCGTTCGACCGTGCGCTGGAGCTGGATCCGGGGGATGCGGCCACCCATCTGAACCGGGGGTTGCTGTACCGCGTCCTGAAGCGGCCTCGTGACGCTGAAGACGACCTCCGGCGGGCAATCGCCCTCGGAGCCGAGGGAACGGTTGTCTCGACCGCCCTGGTGGGGCTTCTCCTGGAGGACCTCCAGCGTCCCGATGAGGCACTGGCCGCCGCAAGAGAGAGCCTCGAACGAAGCGGTGCTTCGGCCGGAGCGCTCAACTCGATGGCCCGGGCTTTCTTCAGGCACGGCCGGCGGGAGGATCTGGCCGAGGCGGAGTCCTGGTCGCGGCGTGCCGTCGAGCTGGCGCCCGGGAGCGGGCTCTTCCGGCATACGCTGGCCTGTCTCCTCGGAGCACAGGGGAAGTGGCGGGATGCGCTGGAGGAGGCCGCGGTCTTCCTCGCGGATCGCGACCTCCTGACCACGCGGTTGGACGAGGTCATCGACTTCTTCATCGATGCGGTCGCCGCTGGCCACGGGGAGGAGGTCGCCAGGCTCATCCAGGCATCCGGGACCGTGGAAACCCTCGAGCCGTTGATGGTCGCGATCCGGCGGCTCACTGCTGCGCAGGTCGACGTCGCCAGGGAGATCCTGGAGGTGGCAGCGGACGTCGTGCAGCGAATCGAGGCGCGGCGACAGGCGTCCCGGGGGGGCTGAGCCTCCATCCGGTGGATCCTGCCCGGAGCGGACCCGCACCCGCTGCGTCCGCCCGCGCTGAAAAGGAGATATTTTCCGGTTCACGCACACCGTTCCTGCCCACCGCTGCCCCAGGGATGGGGCATGGATGCCCCATCCCGATCCGAACGGCGGTCCCCCCCCGGACACCCTCCACGCAGGCCCGACCGGCTCCCGGCGAGTCCATTCCTGGAATCCCGGCAAAGGCACGTCACCACGTGTTTATCGGGCGTGCCGTGGCGTGTAAGTTGCTGGGGCACCCTTCTCCCGGTGGAACAGATCCGGTCACGAACCTGCATCTGTGGCGGCGCGGCCGGCCCGCCGCTGCTCCCCCGGGATCCCGCGCTACCAGGCTCCGACGAAGGGTTGGCGCACCGGTACAGCCCGGTCGGGCGGAGGGCGTTTGCGTCCCTGCGATGGAGGGGGTCCATGCTGCATGTGACACTCTTCGGTAGGTTCGGCGCGAGCCTCGACACGGGTGCGGTACGGGTCCGTGAGGGCTCCAAGGCGGAGGAGCTGCTCGTCTACCTGCTCCTCCACCGCCAGCGGCCGCACACCCGCGAGAGGGTGGCGTGCCTGCTCTGGGAGGAGTGCTCGGAGGAGCGCTCCCGGGCTTACCTCCGCAAGGCGCTGTGGGAGCTCCAGGCCGCGCTGCACCCGCCCGGCTGCGGCGGATCCCCGCTGCTGCGCGTGGACGCCACCTGGGTGCAGGTGGACCCGGACGCCGAGCTGTGGCTGGACGTGGAGGCGTTCGAGTGCGCCTACGAGCGCACCCGCGGCACGCCCGGGCGCGAGATCGACGACGACGCGGCGCACCGGCTGGCCGACGCGGTGTCGCTCTACGCCGGGGGGCTGCTGCAGGACCACTACCAGGAGTGGTGCCTGGTGGAGCGCGAGCGCCTGCGGCACCTCTACCTGGTGATGCTGGACAAGCTGGTGGAGCACAGCGAGGCGCGCCGCGAGTACGAGATGGCGGTGCTGTACGGGCTGGAGATCCTGCGCCACGACGCCGCCCGCGAGCACACGCACCGCCAGCTGATGCGGCTGCACCACCTGCGCGGCGACCGCACGGGGGCCCTGCGGCAGTTCCGTGCCTGCGTAGAGGTGCTGAACGCGGATCTGCTCGTGGAGCCGCACGGTCTCTTCCATCGGCTCCACCCCCAGCTCCGCGTTCAGCAC